>CAYSOD010000027.1:0-15902 GCA_964432385.1 uncultured Rubrivivax sp. | reverse complement strand
GCTGAAACCCGTGTTGAATTAACCATAATCTTATTTGTCTGGCAGAAACTCTAAATGGTTGAGTTAATACAGATGAGGTTCCGTCGGCATCTCTTGGTATTAGGCTAACTCTATTGCATTCAGTAACATATTCAGCATGATCACTGCCTATCCAATGGATTCTCCAGCCATTTCCCACAGTAGTGGTCTGATCTTGACCAGTTAAACCCTCACCATATCCAATACCGTCTGTTATAATCCAGTAAGTTACGCCACTAGGATTTTTAATTTCTGCACTCATATTGTCTGCGTGAAGGGAGGAGGATTTGATGCCGAGGTCGAGGGGGAGAGCCAAGGCTGCGAGGCGGCCTGAAAGTCTAAAGAGAGAGCAAGCTGCTGAGGCTGCAAAGACACTGGCACTAGTGCAGGCCCGAGCAAGAGAGGAGTCTGATGAGGTAGCCCCGCCACCACCACCGCTTTGCGCACGAGGCCCTGGACGCGAGACTGCACCCACAGCGTGGGCACCATGCCCCACAACAGCGCCCATCCTGGGCCTGACCCGGCGTAGATGACGGCCAACACGACAGCCCAGCCCAGAAGCCAGGCAAACAGTGCGGGCAAGGGCCAAACCCAGCTCTTTGCAGTGACCTTCCCCACCCTGTTTTCTGTCAAAGAAATCGTCCTGACCGATCGCCGCGCCGTGCAGAGTTGAAGCTTCGCCTCGAAACGGTTCAGATCATCGAGAGGAGCTTGTCGTGGTTCAGCCGGATGTTGACCTCGTGGGCCTGCACGGAGCGGATGACGCGGAAGTTGGGCTTCACGGCGTCTCGCAGGATCGGCGTCATGATGGGGTTGCCGTCGGCGCTGCGCAGGCTGGCAATGCGGGGAAGGTCAGCCCTGACGCCTCGGGCCAGGACAATGCCGATTTCGCCGTTGGCGAGCTCCACGTAGGTACCAGGCGGGTACAGCCCCATGGACTTGAGCAGCGCCGAGCCGATCTCGTCCAGCTTGCCGCCGGGCCCGATGCACGCGCGCTTGGCGGCCTGCAGGGGCGACATGGGGCTGCGGGTTCGGCGGCGGCTGAGCCGGGCCGTGAAGATGTCCACGCGCATCAGCAATCGCGCAAGCTTGTGCGGGTTGCTCAGTTCCTCATAAGGCAACTGGTCCTGCTGCCACGCATGGTGCCAGCGCACGGCACCGGTCCACAGGGGGTCCTCCACGCCGCACGCCTGCAGCAAGGCCTGTGCAGAAATCGGGTGGTTTTCGATTTCTTGCCGCATCTCCACGGTGGGCGTCATGTCGCTGTCGGACAGCATGTCCTGCAAGCGGGTCATGGTGGCATTCATCGTCAGAGAGGCAAGACCGATAGCCTGGATCCAATCCTTGGGCCAGGACAGCAGCCGGGCCGCCGCATGGCACACCACGCAAACCAACAAGGCGTGCAAAGCCGAGTAGTTGGGCTGAGATTGACTGGATTCGTGAACTAAGAAGTACAGAGAACCGTCCAGTTGTCTCTCCCCCAACTGCTGCACGCGGCGGTGTGCACGGATCACGCGTTTGAGCCAGTCGCCGCCAGGTCGGGCATCCCGCAGCGCCGACGACATGACGCGCAACAACGATTCCCACTCTTCGGTGAGGCTCAGCTCCTGGGCAAAGCTGGTGTCCAGGAACTGGCTCTCCCGCCAGTTCTGGGCCGGCCGGGCCTCCGCAATCTGCCCAATCGCGACGTTGCGCCGGAGCATGGCATCCAGGTGCGAATTGATGGCCCGATGCCAAGCCTGAGAAACCCGCTCATCGATGTAGAGCTGTTGCTCTTCTATGGCCTCTCTGAGCGTGTCGTCCTCTGCCCTCTTGCCTGCTGCCAGCAACAGCCTTCCATCGCCGTCATAAACGTCGAAGGGCGCTGCCTCACCAGCGCGCAGCGAGTCACCGGAGACGGGAACGAGTTTCACCAGTATGGGTCAAGGAAAGTTAGCTGAGGTCGGCCATCATCCGGCACGATCACAACACATTGTGCGGAACCGTCGAGATTGTCCATCACCTCAACCAGCGGCCTTGTGAAGGGCTTTCGATAAAGTCGCGGGCACGCGAGCTCAGGTCCTCAGTTCTGATGGTGAGCAGCGCAAACCTGACCCGGCGTTAACACCACTACTGTGGGAACTACCGAAAAGATGTCCGAACCCTTTTCAGTGGGCCTGGTCGTCATTGCGCGAGATGCGGAAGGCACCATTGGGCGGCTTATCGGCAGTTGCCGCCCATGGATTGAATCCGTTCTCGTCTTGGACACTGGTTCCCAGGACGAAACCGAAGCGGTGGCCAGAAGCCTTGGTGCTCGGGTTGAAAGGATGGACTGGCATGACGACTTCTCTGCCGCGCGAAACGCCGCCCTCAGCCTGGCCGCTGCGGATTGGCACCTGGTGCTGGACAGCGACGAGTGGTTGGTGGAGGGAGGCGAATTTCTGTTGACGCTGCGCGGGGCCCGTCCAGACTATGTGGGGCAGGTTCACCTTTTCGATCACTTTGGCGGGCAAGACACCAATCCAGAAACATCCCACCACTGGATCAGCAGGCTGCTACCCGGCCACGTCAGGTACCAAGGACGGGTGCATGAGCAACCCGTCCATCTTCTGCCGGTTCTCCGCACACCCCTGTCGGTGGGTCATGATGGATACCTACCGGCAGAACTTGCGAAGAAACGCGGTCGGAACCGCAGGTTGCTCGAGGCGGCCCTGCTGGACGACCCTGGAGACCCCTATCTGATGTACCAGTTAGGCAAGGATGCCAACGTGTATCAGGAACATGAAATTGCAGACCGATGGTTGCAAGCCGCCCTGTCGCGGGCGGATGCTCAAGCACCTTGGCACATGGACTTGGTAGTGCGCCTTCTGGAGACGCTCACGAGATTGGGGCGATTCCAAGAAGGCAGCCGGGTAGCAGAGGAACAGGCCATGGCCTGTTCCGAGTCACCAGACTTTCACTTTGCCGTCGGCAATCTGTGGCTGGCGTCCACGGCCGCAGATCCCCAAGGAGCGACCACCTTGCTCGAACGGGCAGAGCGTTCATGGCGTCAATGTTTGTTCCTGGGAGAAAGACCTCACATCTCTGGAGCCGTACAGGGCCGCGGCAGTCATCTCGCCGCCTTCAATCTGGCCCTGGTGCTGGAAGGTACCGGTCGGCCGGAGGACGCATCAACGCTGAGAAGGCAATATGGTCTTTCCGATCGTGCACTTCTGGGATAAAGAGGCACAACAGAGAAGAACGGTCACTCGGCTTTCCGGTGCGGATTCACCTTGAGCCGTAGCGCTGGGACAGCAGGTCAAGCCTGCGCTGCATCTCCGGGCTGCCAAAGCCGAGATCCCGAATGATTTCCAGCCGCTGACCGGCCGAGGGGCCGGTGTAGAAAGAGGAAAAGGCGCTCAGCTTCTCGAAAGCCTCCAGGGCCGCGGCCAGTACCCAGTTTCCTATGGAGTCCCCTGGCGACATGGAGTCAAAGCGGCGGTCAGGCATCAGGAAGACTTCCGCAGGGTCAATCTGCTGAGTTCTCAAGATCGAGTTGCTGAGGTGTTGAAGTGCAGCAACGGCTTCGTTTCGCGCGCCAAACTCGGCTGCCACCCGAGCCAGGCTGGCCAAACGAAGAAACGCCAGGGGTTGTGCGCAGAGTTGGCGCAGGCGGTCCAAGGACAGTGCAAGTGCGCAGTAACGCTGCGCCGGTGAGAGATCTTGTCTGCCACTCAGAGCATGCAAAGCGAGTGCCTCGATGACTTGCTCGGTCTGGGGAGTGGTCGACATTTCTGCCCAACGTGGAGCGAGGACCTGACCGTAGGGCAGGCCCCCAAGGGCCTGCTGCCAGCGGCAACCGGGATCAGCGGCCGCAAGTGACAGCAACGCAGACGCACCTTCCCGCACCTGCGCCAAACTCGCCCGGGTCACCAAGAAACCTGCCTGTGACAGCTGTGCCGCCCGGTCAGGCTTGCAGCAGAAGAGGTTGAGCATGAACCCGTCAGGCACCTCCTGAACGTCGAACGGCACCAACAGGTTCAAACCGGGAACCAATCGATAGGACTCGTAGCCAATGTTGGCAAAGGCCGTTACAAGTTCAAGGTGAATTTCGGTGCCGGCCTTGACTTCATACTGAACCAGCGGTGACATCTGTTCGAAGAAGTTCGCGCCCCCTAGCAGGATGTTCGCTTCCTCACCCTCGGCATCGATCTTGATGAATGCGATATCTCTCCACGCGAACTTTGACATGCACTCGTCCAAGGTGACCAAGGCCACTTCCTCGGTACCACCGTGAGCCGCTGGACCTGCAACGATCGCATTCAACTCCGAGTGGCTGCTCAACGACAGATGGGCCACGCCGTTCTGCCTTGAAACGGCGCATTGCTCCAACTGCACATGGCGGAAGTCGTTCGCAGCGATGCTTTGTGCCAGCAAACTGGCCGTCGCCGAGGCGGGCTCGAAGGCCCAAAGCCGACCCTCTGGGCCAACGGAACGGGCCATGCTGAGCGCAAACACACCGTAATTTGCGCCAATGTCTATGGCGTACTGACCAGGCTGAAGGTACGCCCGCACGAACTTGACTTCATCTTCAAACCAATCCAGTTGCTCGCGCAGCACGTAGGGTGTGATCAGGTCCAGCGAGTCCGGAACCATGACTTTCAGACCATCGGCGAAGTTGAGAAATGTGTTCGAGACCATGGTTACGCCTGCCTTTCAGAAACATTCAGCAACATGTGTGACGGTCAAGCCGGGCTTCTTCACACGGACCGAAGGACCCCGCAGGATGTCGGGTGGCAATCCGCTTACACCCGTCAGGAGCCCTGCGATGGTCAAAAGTGTTGACCTCACCAATATTGGCACTTGCCGCGTAAGTTAGATCGCGAAAACAAAACACCAAAGCCCGGGGAGATCTCCGCAAACCATGCTGAGGCGCAAGAGCTGGCCCACCGTGGCGGGTGGCGTGCAGGCACGTTTGGCGAAGAAATGGGTTGAATTCAGTCCTCAAGTCTTCGCTCCTGCCTGCCGAAAAGGACCCATCGGGTGGGTAAAAGCCTGATCCGAGGTCCGCAAGCAGGCAGACGGCCAGTGAAAGACAAGGGTGGTGACGCCCCAGTCCGAAACGGGTTGGATGAATGAACGGACGCGCCCTGCCGAAAGGCTGGGACGGCAAGGCCGGCGTCCGCCGGGAGTCATCGAAACCGAAAGGAGTGCCTATCATGGCCATGACCATCAACACCAATGTGGTGTCTCTCAATGCGCAGCGCAACCTGTCTTCCACTCAAGGTTCGCTCGCCACTTCCATGCAGAGGCTGTCTTCAGGCCTGCGCATCAATTCCGCCAAGGACGACGCGGCTGGAATCGCGATCGCCGAACGCATGAGCTCTCAAGTCAGAGGCATGAACGTCGGCATTCGCAATGCCAACGACGCCATCTCTCTGGCCCAAACGGCCGAGGGCGCCATCGGCAAAGTCACCGACATGATGCAGCGCATGCGCGAACTGGCAGTTCAGGCTGCCAACGCCACCAATACCTCGACAGACCGCGACAACCTGAATGCAGAGTTTCAGGCTTTGGGGACGCAGATCGGCGACACGCTGACCAAGACGAAGTTCAACGGCGTGGCGGTTGTTGGCACTGATGCTGGCACGTTCACCTTCCAGGTCGGCGCCTACACGGCCGACACGATCAGCATTGCAACCACGGGCCTTTCGACCAACACGTCCATCACGGTTGTGACCACAGGTTCGATTGCAGGCACCAATGCCACCAATGCCACCGCGGCCATGACGAACATTGATGCAGCGCTCACGACGCTCAATACCGAGCGTGCCAAGCTGGGCGCCACGCAGTCCCGGTTCGAGTCCGTGATCGCGGTGACCGAAGTCAATGTGGAGAATACCGCTGCAGCGAGGGGGCGTATCGTCGATGCAGACTTCGCGTCGGAGACTGCAAACTTGTCCCGGGCGCAGATTCTTCAGCAAGCGGGCACGGCGATGGTGGCGCAAGCCAACCAGTTGCCGCAGTCAGTGCTGCAATTGCTGCGCTGAAGCAGGACAACGCGTTGATGACGAAAGGGGGCCCACGGGCCCCCTTTGTCGCTTTTTGATTGATGGACGCTTGATTCAAATCATCAGTGGGCGCCCGGCCCCGTGCTCAGGACGTGATCTGTAAAAGAGAGGAGGCCGGCAAATGTGATGGCCGCTGACCTTGCAGGCGTCTTTGGTGCAACTGTTCGATCAGGGCGAGGAAGTCGTCAGCAAATCGCCTCGGATCGAACAGGGCCAATTCATCGCGGCGCGCCGCCAGTTTCTGGCGAACCTTTGACAATTCCCGCGGGTCGCGGACGTGGTCAAGCAGGCGCTGCCTGTAGGTGACCACATCAGGGCACACAAACTCGGACAGGCCCACGCTGCGCATGAGGCTGGAGCCAACCCGCGACGCAAAACCCGGACCCTCAAGCGTCAACACCGGCAGGCCAGCCCAGAGGGCATCTGACGCTGTAGTGTGAGCCCCATAGGGCCAGGTGTCCACGAACAGATCTGCAGCCGCAAACCGGTTGAAGTAGTCCTCGTAAGACGCCCTGGCCGCGAACACAAGGCGTCCCGGGTCAACCCCTCGCAAGGTCGCCTGAGCGCGCAGATTGGTCACCACATCCACGTTGGGCGAGGTCAACCACAACACAGCGTGCGGCGCATCGCGCATCACCTCGCACCAGATGTCGAAGGTCTCTGGAAGCAGCTTGTACGGTTGATTGAGCGCGCAGATGACGAATGCATCTTCCGGCAAGCCGAGGGACTGGCGGGTGACAGGCTGAACGGGCGGACGATGGCGGGATCCTGGCATCAGGCAGCCCGGCAGTTGGGCGATGAACTCGGAATACTGATGCGCCGACTCCAGAGGCGTCACCACCCGGTCCCCGATGAGGTAGTCGATGTCGTCGTGCCCTGTCGTACCGGGATAACCCAAGTAACTGGCCTGTACAGGTGCAGGGCGCAAGGCCAGCACGCCCAGCCTGGTGCCACGTGTGTGTCCGCCAAGCTCTACCAATACATCCACGTCGTCGGCACGGATTCGGTGCGCGATCACACCGTCCGACTCGTCTCCCATGTCCGCGAAAACGTCTGCAGCCCTTTCCAGGCGTTGACGCCATGAAGAGCCGTCGGAACGACCGTGTGCGTAGAGGTGAACTTTGCAGCGCGTGCGGTCCAGGTGCTCTATGAACTCAGTGACCAACTGCGCTACAGGGTGAAATTTGAAGTCCGCGGACATGAAGCCCACCCGAAGCAACCCAGGCTTTCTAGGGCCGTGGGCTGGCCGGCTGAACACGGCTGCACCCTGACTGCAATAGCGAGAAGCAGCCGCAGCAGCGCGGCGCTGCAGCTCTGGGGACACACCCATCGACAACAAGCCGAAAACGGGCAGCGGCTTGGCTGCGGCGACTGGCAAGCTCTCCAGCTCTGCAGTCAACGCCGCCATGCGCTGATCGAGCTCATCCCAATCGCAGGCGCCTCGCTGGTCGAAGACCAGGTGCATGCGCACAGGAAGATGGTGAGGCTCGAGAGCCAGCACAGTCTTGGCGCATTCGGTGGCTTCGGCCTTCAAGTCCATGTCACGCATGCAATAGATCAGCAATTCGTGTGCAGGCACGTGATCAAGCTTCGCAGCCAGCGCTTGGAACAACACGGTCACCGCGTCGGCAGGTCGTGCTGCCGCCCAGATGGTGTTGGCCACCCCCGTCAAGAACTCAGGGCTCGCGAGCAGGTGCTGCGGCACCAACTTCAGGTCTCTGGCCAGGTCGTCGGAAGCAAGCAACCAACGGCCGAAGACCTCGGCCGACATTTCTCGCCCCAAAGATGACTCTGGCTCAAGCTCCATCACCGTGGCCAGTGCGTCAGCGGCGCCGGACCAATCGCTCTGGCGCAGACAAGCCCGCGCGAGGTTGAGCCACATCAGTGCGTCTTCCGGAGTGACCTGGGTTGCCTGCAGGAAGCATCGCCTGGCCTCTGCCCAATCACCCTTTTCTGCCGCACGGCGGCCCAGGTCAAAGAATTTTGAGCTTCGGGTACGACTCACCACCACCGGTGATTGCGCGTTCCGCTGATGAGCCTTTGTTCTTGCCTTCATGGGGCGGTCCTTTCTGGGAGATTTCTGGAAACCTTGGACCAAGATGGTGACATCTCAGTTCCGGCGGCGATCTGCCGATATGCATCCCAGTTGCAGCACATCTTCGAGCGCGCCCGGCCTTCATGGCGCAGCACGAGGTGCCACTGACAAATATGGACTGCCTTTACCCCTCTGTTCAATCGATCGAATCCCTTGCACCAGCCGAAAAATCAAGCTCAAGCAATTGCCATCTTTTCCGGTGGTAATGCTGAAGCCACCTGAACCGGGTGGGCATCAAGTCAACCGCACGGAGTAACCACATGGCTCAGACAATCAATACCAACATCGCCTCGCTGAACTCAGCCCGTAACTTGGCTGCTGCGCAAGGCTCTCTCAGCACCTCGATGCAGCGCCTGTCTTCTGGTTTGCGCGTCAACTCTGCCAAAGACGATGCGGCAGGTCTCGCGATCGCGGAACGTATGAACTCGCAGGTACGGGGCATGAACGTGGGCATTCGCAATGCCAATGACGCCATCTCGCTGACGCAAACAGCTGAAGGCGCGATTGGCAAGGTGGCCGACATGATGCAGCGCATGAGGGAGTTGGCTGTACAGGCGGCCAATGCCACCAACACGTCGACAGACCGCGACAATCTGAATGCGGAGTTCCAGGCCTTGGGGACGCAGATCAGCGACACGCTGACTAAGACAAAGTTCAATGGGCTGGCTGTTGTCGGGACCGATGCGGGCACGTTCACCTTCCAGGTGGGCGCTTACACAGCCGACACGATCAGCATCGCGACCACGGGACTGTCAACCAATACGTCCATCACGGTGGTGACCACAGGTTCGATTGCTGGCACCAATGCCACCAATGCCGCCGCAGCAATGACAAACATCGACGCGGCTCTCACGACGCTCAACACCGAGCGAGCCAACCTGGGAGCAGCGAACAACCGTTTCGAGGCCGCAATTGCGACGCTTCAAGTCTCCGCCGAGAACACCGCAGCCGCACGCGGCCGGATCATGGACGCAGACTTCGCGGCCGAAACAGCCAATCTGTCCAGGGCCCAGATCCTGCAACAGGCGGGTTCCGCCATGCTGGCGCAGGCCAACCAGATGCCGCAGCAGGTGCTGCAACTGCTGAAGGGTTGATGGGTGCGCGCTCTCGGTTGATGTGTTGACCCGGTGCCGGGTGTCCCGGCATCGGGCAACGTCGTCAGCGCCTCACTGAACCACACCCCACCGATATGGCTGGCATCTCCTCCCCGGGCCTGGGCAGCGGGCTGGACGTCAAGTCCATCGTCGCGCAACTGGTCGCGCTGGAGCGAAAGCCCATCGAAAAGGTGCAGGCCGAGCGAAAGTCCACAGAAACCAGGTTGTCGTCCTTCGGGCTGTTGCAGAGCTACACCGTCAACATCCGGGACGCAGCCAAGAAGCTGGCATCAGCAGAAACCTGGAAGAAGGCCACAGCCTCCAGCAGCAATGAAGCTGCGGTTGCAGCGACCTCCACCTCCAACACGGCATCGGGCAGCTACAGCATTGAAGTGAGCCAATTGGCTCGCGCGCAAGGGCTCGCCTCGCCCCTTTACGGCAGTGCCAGTTCGCCAGTGGGCTCCGGCACGTTGACCATACAGCTGGGGGCCTGGTCCACGGGCGTGCCACCCACCTTCACCCCCAAGGCAGGCGCCTCGGCCACGCCAATCACCATCACGAACACTCCTGCAGGCAGTGACTCTCTGGAATCAGTGCGCGACAGCATCAATGCGGCCGAGGCCGGGGTGACCGCCTCGATCGTCAACGACGGCGCGGGCTACCGTCTGGTGCTCCGGTCCAGCGCCACCGGAGAAGAAAACGCGGTGAAGATCACCGCTACCGGTGACGCCTCACTGTCCAACCTGGCTTACAGCCCAGATGAGGCATCCACCGGGGCCATGAGCCAGACCGTCAGCGCTCGCAATGCGCAGGCGGTGATCAATGGGCTGGCCATCAGCAGTTCGTCCAACACCCTGGACGCCACCATCACCGGTCTGACGCTCACGCTCAAACAAACAACCACGACACCGGTGGATGTTTCCGTCTCCAAGGATTCCGCGGCCATGCGCACGGCGGTGGACGACTTCGTCAAGGCCTACAACGCGCTAAATACCTACATCACCGAGCAGACCAAATACGACCCCAATACCAAGGTGGCCGGCAAGCTGCAGGGAGACGCCTCGGTACGTTCATTGCAGAGCCAGTTGAGGACGCTCGCACAAGCTTCGAGCGGCGCGTCTGCCACACTGTCGCGCTTGTCCAGCGTGGGCATTGAGACACAGCGTGACGGCTCCCTGATGGTCAGCAGCAGCAAGTTTGAGGCAGCACTGACCAGCCCCACCACCCTGGCCTTGGCCTTTACCAACGACGCGGTGGGTGATGCCAATGACGGCTTTGGGGTGAGATTCAGCACCTTGACGACAACGCTGACCGACACCGGTGGGCTGCTGGACAGCCGCAGTGAAGGGCTGCGCAACCAGATGAAGCGCCACGACGAACAGATCGCACGCCTGGAAGACCGGGTATCTCGGACGGAAGCGCGCTTATTGCAGCAGTACAACACGCTGGACAGCAACATCGGAAAGCTGAACAGCCTGGGGAGCTACGTCAATCAGCAGGTCACGGCCTGGAACAACGCCGGCAAGCGCTGATCTGCGGCCGCGATTCGCCTGTGGCCGCCGGCCCCGGATGGGCCACCGCTCGCTCACACGCCCCGCACGCAAAGCGGAGCAAATGCGAGGCAAGAACCCCCCATATCCTGCGGCATTGACTCCTCAAGACTGAGTCAGGGATTCCGATAACTCTGGAAAGGCCACCCACAAAGGAGTTCCAGATGTACGCAGCAGCCAGAAGTTACGCAGACAGCTATCACCGTGTCCATGTCGAGACGGGCATTGAGGCGGCCGATCCCCACAAGCTGGTGGAAATGCTGTTCCAAGGGGCCGTTGACGCGATCACCAAGGCTCGAGGCGCCTTGGAACGTCAGGAACTCCGCATCAAGGGAGAACAGATCGGCAAGGCCGTGCGCATCGTGGAGGAAGGCCTGCGCGCAGCGCTGGATCCGACCTCGGGCGGGCAGATCGCCCGCGACCTGGATCAGCTCTACGCCTACATCATTCGAAAGTTGACCCTGGCCAATATCCGCAATGACGATGAGGCCCTGGCCGAGTGTCTGAGCCTGCTTCAGCCCGTGCGCGACGCCTGGTCGGGCATCCGTCCTTCGGTGGGCAGCGGACGCGCACAATGAATGCGCCCATCCACTCCTTCACCGCGGGCGCCGACGTGCCACCTGAGATCCTGCACTTCTACGAAGCCATCGAGAAGGCCAGCGCCGAGATGGTGGAAGCTGCACGGGCCGGGCAGTGGGACGATGTGGTGCGCCTGGAGGGGGCCTGCATGGTGCTGATCAGTCAGCTCAAGCACGCCGCCCGAGAGGTCATGCTCGATGCGGAAGCTCGAAAGGCCAAGTCCCGTATCATGCAGCGCATCCTGGTCAATGACGCCGAGATCCGGCACCTTGCCGAGCCCTGGCTGGGGGATCTTGAACAGATGATGGCGGGTAAACTCAAAACCATCCACTGAACTTTTTGAGCGTGATCTGCCCGCGCCGCGCGCGGGCAGGCTGCTCAAGATCACCATGCTCGACACCCTGCCGGCACCGCTCGAGAATGACGAAGATCTCGGTGATCGCGCTGAGTTTGAAATCAGTGCGCCGGGTGAGATTCAAGCCCACCTGAAGGCCCTGCTTGAGGGCGCTCTGCCCTTCAGCCTGACCCCACCGGGCGGGCCCGCAGTGACCACGTGCCTGGTGGGCGTGGATACCGCGAGCAACTCGCTGGCTTTTTCAGCAGACCTCCCTTTTGGCGCTCTGGAGGCGCTGCAGAGGGCAAAGGTTGCCGTTGCCGTGGCGTACAACGAAAGCGTGAAGTTCCAGCTTCGCTTGACCGACCTGTCCTTCCGGGAGGGTGAGCAGGGCGCCACCTTGGTATGCCCGATTCCGCCGTCGATGCTTCGGTTTCAGCGGCGCAAATCTTTCCGTGCCAAGACACCTGCGCGTGGCGGGCCGATGGTGCGGATGCAGCACCCCCGTGACGCCAGCCTGAAACTGGCACTGAAGGTGTTGGACATCAGCACCGGGGGCTGTGGCCTGGAAGTCCCTGCAGAAGTGCCTGCGCTGACCGAAGGCACCTTTGTCAAAGGGGCACGGCTGGATCTGGACCTCGGTACGCACCTGCAGGTCGACCTCGAGATCCAGCGTTCCAGCCAGATGCTCAGCGCCGACGGTCAGCCCATGGGAGTACGCCTGAGCTGCCGCTGGCTGCGGCTCACCGGTCAGGCAGAGCGCTCACTGCAGATGTACACCGACCAACTGCAGCGAAGAAGCCGCATGCTTGCGGGCCGAGCCGGCTGAACGGCGGCCTGGGCCTCTGCTGCGAGTGCGCGCGCTGAGCTTGCAGTCCCTCAGACCTGCATGTTCATGATGTCAGAGTAGGCCTGCACCAGGCGGTTGCGCACCTGCAGCGTGGCCTGAAAGCCGATCTGGGCCTTTTGCATGGCCACCATCGTTTCCTCAAGGCTCACCGTGGGGTTGTCCAGCTGGATCTCGCGCTGAAGGCGGCTGGCCTCCATCTGGCTGCGGCTCACGGACTTCAGGGCCTGGTCGATGGCCGTGGCGAAGCTCGGGCCCCCAGCCTTGTTTTCTGTTGGCCCGACCTTGGCCAAGTCTGCGCGCATGCCCGCCTTCGCCACCGCTTGGGCGAAGTCGAAGGGCTTGAGCTTGACGATGTCCATGGCGGCTCCTGAACTGGGGCCCGAACAGGGCGAGCCCAAACTTTAGGGTGCGGCCCCTGCTCTTGGTGCCGGGATCTGAGCCGAAAAGGGGGTGCTTCTTTCTGCATGCCGGGCGGCTGCGCTGCCGAAGAATCGACCCCGTTCGCATCGACTTGAAGCCCAAGCCTTGAGGCTGGGCACAGCAGGTGCAGCCGACAACGAACCGGACGCCCATGGACAACGCCCTTGCCGCCACCGCCCCACAGACGCTGATCCCCGAGCCGCGCACGCTGTCGGAAAAGCTGGCCACCCTGCCCCTGAAGCCGCTGCTGCTGCTGGGCGTGGGTGCCGCGGCGCTGGCCGCCGTGGCCATCGCCCTGGCGCTTCGCGGGGGCGGCCAAGCCGACTACCGCGTGCTCTTCAGCGGGCTGTCGGACAAGGACGGTGGCGCCGTGCTCGCGCAGTTGTCGCAGATGAACGTGCCCTACCGGCACAGCGAGGGCGGCGGAGCGATCCTGGTGCCGGCCGACAAGGTGCTGGATCTGCGCATGAAGCTCAGCAACCTGGGGCTGCCCAAGAACTCGGTGGTGGGCTACGAACTGCTGGACAACCAGAAGTTCGGCCAGTCTCAGGCGGGCGAAGGCATGTCCATGAAGCGCGCCACGGAAGGCGAATTGATGCGCACCATCGGCAGCCTGTCGGCCGTGCAGCAGGTGCGCGTGCACCTCGCCATGCCGGCCCAGAACGGCTTCTTCCGCGAGCAGCAAAAGCCTTCAGCCTCAGTGATGCTGACCCTGCACCCCGGGCGCACGCTGGATCGCGCCCAGCTCGCCGGCATCGTGCACCTGGTGTCTTCCAGCGTGCCGGACCTGAGCCCCAAGGCGGTCAGCGTGGTCGATGGCAACGGCACCCTGCTCACCGAGCAAGATGGCGGCGCGCAAAGCGGCCTGGACACCCACCAACTCCAGTACCGCCAGCAGGTGGAGTCCACGTTGCAGAAGCGGCTGGTGGAACTGCTGGAGCCGGTGGTCGGGCGCGAGCACCTGCGGGCCTCGGTGACCGCCGAAATCGACTTCACCGAGACGATGTCGGTGAGCGAAGAGTTCAAGCCAAACAACGGCGATGCGCCCGCAGCGGTGAAGTCGCTGCAGACGCTGGAATCCAACCAGGCCGGCAGCACGGCGCCCAGCGGTGTACCCGGTGCGCAGAGCAATCAACCGCCCGTGCCCGCCACGGCACCCGTCACGGGCGCTGCCCAGACTACACAAGGCGCACAAGCAGGCACCAACAACGGAAATCTGCGCAAGGAGGCCACCACCAGCTTCGAGGTGGACCGCACGCAGCGCACCACGCGCAGTGCCACGGGCACGATCAAGCGGCTGTCAGCCGCCGTGGTGGTGAACCACCGCGTCAGCACCGATGCCCGCGGCCGCACCACGTCCACGCCTCTGACCCCCGAGGAACTGGAGAAGCTGACCGCGCTGGTTGAGCAGGGCCTGGGTATCAGCAAGGACCGCGGCGACACGGTCAAGGTCATCAACACGGCCTTCCGCACCGAGCCTGCTCCGAAGGCGGAGGAAGTGCCTGCCTGGAAGCAGCCTTGGATTCAGGACCTCCTGCGCGCGGCAGCCATGCCGGCAGCTTTGGCCTTCGTGGCCCTGCTCATCGTGCTGACCACCATCCGCCCAGCGCTGAAGTCGTTGTTGGCGCCGCCGCCACCGCCTGCACCAGGATCGAACGTCGACGCGATGCTGGACGAAACCCCATTGCTGCCAGGCAGCCCCGTGGAAGAGGCCGGCAAGCCAGGATCGGCCTTGACACTGAACGCCCCCCAGCACCACCCCGGGCTTGAAGATGCCCGCAGTCTGGCGCGGCAGAACCCGGCCGCCGTGGCTAACATCGTCCGCTCCATGATCAACGGAGAGCAGGCGGCGGCCTGACCAACAAATGGCTGGAATGGACGACCAGGGCCTTGAGGACGCAGCCATCCTGCTGATGTCCATGGGCGAGGAAGAGGCGGCCGAGGTTTTCAAGCACCTCCTGCCCAAGGAAGTGCAGCGCCTGGGCGAGACCATCGCCAAGATGAAGGCGGTATCGCGAGAGCGGTACGAGTCGGTCATCGACAAGTTCATCACCATGGCGCAGGCCGAGCACATGCTGGTGCCCGATACCGACGAGTACGTGAAGACCGTGCTGCGCAAGGCCCTGGGCGACGAAAAGGCCAACCTGCTGCTGGACCGGATTCTTCAAGGCAGCGACATCAGTGGCATCGAGAGCCTGAAGTGGATGGACGCGCAGTCCGTGGCCGAATTGATGCGCAATGAGCACCCTCAGATCGTGGCGGCCATCCTGGTGCACCTGGAGTTCGACCAGACCTCCGAGATCCTCAAGCTGCTGCCCGAGCGCATGCGCAACGAAGTGCTGGTGCGCGTGGCCACGCTGGACGGCATCCAGCCTTCGGCCCTGAAAGACCTGAACGAGGTGCTGGGCCGCGTGCTGGCAGGTGGAGACCGGGCCCGCAAGTCAGCACTGGGCGGCGTGAAGTCCGCTGCCGAGATCCTCAACCTCATGGGCAGCTCGGTGGAGACCTCGGTGCTGGACTACATCCGTGAGAGCGACAGCGATCTGGCGCAGAAGATCATGGACAACATGTTCACCTTCGACGATCTGGTCAAGCTCGACGACAAGGGCATCCAGTCCATCCTGAAGGAAGTGCAGTCGGAGACCCTGGTCATCTCCCTGAAGGGCGCCACACCGGAGCTGCGCGAGCGGGTGTTCAAGAACATGTCCAGCCGCGCCGCCGAAACCCTGCGCGAAGACCTGGAGACCCGGGGCCCCGTGCGCGTTTCCGATGTCGAAAACGAGCAGAAGGAACTGCTGAAGATCGTGCGTCGCCTGGCCGACGAGGGCGAGATCGTGATGGGTGGCGGTGGTGATGACCAGTTCCTCTGAACGCCGCTCGCCCAGGCCGGGCTTTCCCAACGTGCCGGCGCCCGACGGCTCCAAAACCGCCTC
>CAYSOD010000026.1:0-16386 GCA_964432385.1 uncultured Rubrivivax sp. | reverse complement strand
GGTGAACCAGCACTTCGACCTGCGCCCCAAGGGCATCATCCAGATGCTGGACCTGTTGCGCCCCATCTACCAGAAGACGGCCGCCTATGGCCACTTCGGCCGCGAGGAGCCCGAGTTCACGTGGGAACGTACCGACAAAGCTGCGGCCCTGAAGGCCGCAGCCGGGCTGTAAGCCCGCCGCGCGCCTGGCGCGCGGTTTGTCGGCACGTGGGCTGCGCTCATATCGCGCCAGCGATGTGAGCGTGGACCAGAAGGACGCGTCAGCTGCGCTCATATCGCGTCAGCGATGTGAGCGTGGACCAAGGTACCGACAGGGGCGGTAGCCCGGGCACCTCACCCCTCGCGCACCACCCCATCCGCGCCGAGCTGCAAGACCCCGCCAGCCACCATCTCCTGGATCAAGCCAGCGGCCCAGTCGCGCGTGTTCAGACCCGAGGGCCGCCCGTACCGCTCCCACAGCGCCTGCAGCAACCGCGTCGCCGCAGCCCAATCGCGCAGGTCCTCAAGCGCCTGCTGCTGCTCTTCCATCATGTGGTACTTCACCAGCACGCGCAAAGCGTGACGCGCATGGCGCGCCGGATCGGCCTGGAAACTGGCCAGGCGTGAGCGAGCCCGTTCCAGCGCGCCCGACACGTCAGTGAAAGGCGCGCCATGGCCGGGGATCACCACCTGCACCGGCAAGCTGGCAATCAGGTCCAACACGGCGCCCACGTCATCAAAGCCGGGCTCGCCCTCCACCTCTGGGAACACCACGCCAAAGCCGTTCTCCCACAGCGCGTCAGCCGAGATCAGCACGCCGTGGGCGCGGTCGAACAGCATGACCGAATCCGGATCATGGCCCGGTGCAGCGATCACTTCCCAATCGCGGCCACCGGCACGCAGCGGGTGAGTCAAGCTGAGCTCGCCGTCGGCCTCAAAACGCGCACACCGCTGGCCTGAGCGGTCATGCGTCAGGCGCACCTGATCCCAGGCCTGCACCACGGGCTGCATGCCCGGGCCCACGCTGATGGGCATGCCGAAGGCGGCCTTCAACGCCGCATTGCCACCGCAGTGATCGGAGTGCAGGTGGGTGTTCACCAAGTGCACCAGACGCTCGCCCCTCAAGGCATGCTGGACCAGTTCGCAGGTCTGGGCCGCATGGTTGACATGGCTGGCGTCCACCAGCACCGCCCCCAGCTCACCCGGTGCGGGGTGGATCAGCACGTTGTTGGACGACAGCCAACCCCGTTGCAGCACGGTGAGGCCCGCCAACGGGTCTGCAAGAGAGCCTTGAAGAGAATCGTGATGCGGTGTCGGCATGTCCATGGGCAGCGGTCTGCGGCTGATTGTGCGCGAGCGATGCGGACGGTGGGCTCATGGCCGATCGCGGCTTGTATCGCTCTGCGGGGAGGGCGCATGAGGCGACACTGCCGGCCTTGGCACCGAGGTCGCGCGGAGCTGCGAATCCAGCTTCATCCGCCACCGCAGCGCGCGACACGCCATGCAAGACATGCCCGCACCCACCCTCGACCAGCTGCGCCGCTACGCTGTGGCGCGCTCTCTGTTCCCGCCCACCACCCTGCCGCGGGCCATCGCCCGACTGGGCTTTGTGCAGGCCGACCCGATCCGCGCCCCGGCGCGCGCGCAGGACCTGATGCTGCGCCACAGGGTGAAGGATTACCGGGCGGGGGACCTGGAGCGGCGCTATCCGCGCCTGGCCATCGAGGAAGACTTCTTCATCAACTACGGGTTCCTGCCGCGCGCCACGCACGAGCTGATGCACCCGCGCACACCACGTACCGTCTGGCCGCAGCAGAAATGGGCGCAGGCGCATGCGGTGCTGGAGTTCGTCCGTGCGCGAGGCACCGTGCACCCCCGCGAGGTGGACGCGCACTTCGACCACGGCAAGACGCGCAACTGGTTTGGCGGCTCCAGCAACGCGAGCACGCAGTTGCTGGACGGCATGCACTACCGCGGCCTGCTGCGGGTAGCCGGCCGCGAAGGGGGCGTGCGCACCTACGCGCCGAGGCCCACTGGGCAGCAGATCGCGGACCCCGACGTCGCCATGGACCAGCTGGTGGACGTGATCGTCGGTCAGTACGCCCCGCTGCCCATGCGCTCCCTGTCGGAGCTGGTGAGCCACCTGCGCGCAGCTGCGCCCCAGTGGACGCAGCGCCGGCCCGCCGCCCTGGCCCGCGCCAAGGCCCGCCTGCCGTCAGCCGAGATCGATGGCATACGCTGGTTCTGGCCCGCGGACGAAAAACCGGCCTCACGCCGACACGTGACGCCGGAAGAGGTGCGACTGCTCGCGCCCTTCGACCCCGTGGTCTGGGATCGCCGGCGATTCGAGCTGTTCTGGGGCTGGGCCTACCGCTTCGAGGCCTACACCCCTGCGCCCAAGCGCGTGCGCGGCTACTACGCGCTGCCCCTGCTATGGCGCGATCAGGTCATCGGCTGGGGCAATCTCGCCGTGCGAGACGGTCAGCTTCAGGCCGAACTGGGTTACCAAAGCGGCAAGGCGCCACGTGAGCGGGCGTTCCACCAGGCGCTCGACGAAGAATTGGGGCGGATGCGCGTGTTTCTGGGGCTGTGAAGTTCGGCCGCGCGTTGGCTTCCGCGGGGGCAACCAATCGGGTTTGTATCGATTGATGTTCCTCATCCCAAGAAGAAGATCGGGATATGGCAACGCCGGTGTCGACCGTGAGTTCATCAGAGTTCGTCGGCCTGTCTGGCCCTCGGTGGGCCAGCTTGTTTCGAACGCAGGTGCCCGAGCGGGCAGCCGATTTCGTCGGCAGGCTTTACTCTCCGCATGCGCTGCGCGTCGGCCGCGTTGACGGATTCGACATGCAGTTGGGCGGCTTCGAGTTCGGTCACTTTCACGTCGGCGCCATCACTTACGGCAGCCCGGTGGTCGCTCAGGTCGCGCCCCACCATGCCCACTGGGTGTTTTCATGGCTGCGACAGGGCCACGTGACCCGAGGTCGGCATGGGCGCTCATTCGGCGCTGGGGACGCCAGCGTGCTGGCGCCGGGCGAGACCCACGAGTTGCACATGTCGGCCGACATGCAGCTGATCAACCTGCGCATCGCACACGCAGACCTGCTCCAGGCCTGCCACACCCTCGTGGGTGTGGAACCTGGCCAGCGGCTGGGCTTTGCCGACCACCTTCGATCTGGCAGCTCGGCGGCCGATGCGCTGCAACGGCTCACTTCACTTCTGGCGTTGACACCTCACTACCCGCAGGCTGCCGCCGCCCGCCTCGAGCGCAGCCTGCAGGAAGCCGTGATGTTCGAGCTGCTGCTGGCTTGGCCCAGTGCGGTCAGCGCCTACCTGGCCCAACCCGCAAGCCTGCCCGAGACCATACGCAGGGCTCGGGACTACCTGCATGCCCATGTCGAGGAACTGCCGACCGTGGGCGTCCTGGCCAGACACTGCGGCGTCAGCGTGCGCGCGCTGGCCAAAGGCTTCTCCCGCCACCTGAACACGACGCCACTGCAGTACATGATCAACCTGCGCCTGGATCGTGCCCGAGAGCAACTGCAGGCTCATGGCCAACAGGGCAATGTGACCGAGATCGCGCACCGCTGGGGTTTTACCCACGCCGGGCTGTTTGCGGCCCGCTACCGCAGGCGATTCGGCGAACTTCCGTCCGAAACCCAACGCAGCGGCAGAAACTGAAGCTGCCCGACCCGATGGGGGTTTGCTCACGGGCGTTCCGGTTTGTGATCTCCAGGTTCCGAATCGCGATGGCAGGCCGCGACACCTTGGTCGCAGACTCTTGGCATGCACACGCCGCAAGGCCTCTCAAGGCCCGTGCGGCACCAGTGCAACACGCAACAGCCCAGGAGACGCACCATGCCCATCAGGCGCCTGCCCCAACGACACGCCGTTGCCACGGCCGTACTTGCCGCCGTCAGCGGCGTGTGCTCCGCGCCAGCGCTGGCGCAAGCTGGGGGCAACCCAGGTGTGCTGGAACGCGTGGAGATCACCGCAGAAAAGCGCCTGACCTTGCTGGACACCACACCGTCGGCGATCTCGGCACTCAGCGGAAGCCGACTTGTGGAGTCTGGCGCCACGGGTCTGGCCGACGTGGTGACCTTGGTGCCCAACATGTCATTCACCACGGGCTACGGCGCGAGCCAGTTGTTCATCCGCGGCATCGGCAATGTGTTCTTCACGGCGGGCGGTGACCCCGGGGTCGCGCTGTACACGGACGGCGCCTACATCTCCGACCAGACCAGCTCCAATGCCAGCCTGTTCGACGTGCAGCGCGTGGAAGTGCTGCGCGGCCCGCAGGGTGCCCTGTACGGGCGCAATGCCACGGGCGGCGCCATGAACCTGATCTCGGCCCGGCCCACGCAAGGTTTCAAGGCGCAGTTTGGAGCGGCGTTGGGGCAGTACGGCCGCCGCGAGAGCGAGGGATTCGTCTCGGGGGGCCTGGGCTTCGCCAACACCAGTGCCCGACTGTCTTACCAGGTCAAGGAGCTTGGGGGCTACATCGTCAACCAACTGGCGGGCGTGCGCTCGGGGCCGGTGTTGGCGGGAGGCCTCAGCACCGTCGGCCCCGACAGGCTGGACGACCTGAGTTCGCAGGCCCTGCGGCTGCAGACACTCACCGACCTGGGCAAGAGCGGCACGCTGCGCTTCATCGCCAGCAGCTACCGCCAGGACGAGGCCGGGCCGGGCAACAAGCAGCTCGTCGATCCGGTCACGATCCCGATCCTCCTCTACAACGCGCGGCCGGTGGCCGACCCCCGCGCGACCAAGAGCCAAGGGGCTTCGAACGGGGTCGACGTGAAGTCACTGCAGGCCATCTACGAACGGCCAGTGGGCCAGGCGACCCTGAGCATGGTCGCCAGCCACCGCAAGAGCGATGCCGACATGTTCTGGGACGGTGACGCCACCGAGGCCTTGATGGCGACCACTCGCTTCAAGACGAGCAGCCGCGACCGCAGCATCAATGTGCACCTGGCCAGCGGTGAAGGCGCGCTGCAATGGCTGATCGGCGCCACCGCGCTGCAGTTCGACCAGCGCCAGGACATCCAGGTCGACACGCAGATCCCGGTGGGTTTCCTGGTGCCGGGGCAGCCCTTGAACGTCCCCTTCCCGGGCGGGGTGCGGTTCCTCCTGGGCGGGAATGTCAACACGCGTTCCACCGCGGTCTACGCCGACCTGCGTTACGCACTGAACAAGCAATTCGCCGTGCTCGCAGGGCTTCGCAGCAGCCGCGATACCAAGGAGGCCCAGGAGTACCAGACGGTGGCCGCTTTCGGCCTGAACGGCACCGGCACACCATCGGCCAGCTGGAGCAGCACGCCCGGCAGCCTGGGGTTCGAGGCCACCCTGGCACGCGACACGTTGGCCTACGGCAAGCTGTCGCGGGGCTTCAAATCTGGCGCCATCAACCTGGGGGCGCTCCAAGGCACGGCCGTGCGACCGGAAACGGTCAACAGCGCCGAAATCGGCTTCAAGACCAGCTTCCTGGAGCGCCGCGGCGCACTCTCGGCCGCGGTCTTCTCCAGCAACTACCGTGACATGCAGGTCTCGCAGGTGGGTCTGGCGTCGGCGATCCTGGCCAATGCCTCAGCGGCCAAGATCAACGGCATGGAACTGGAGCTGTCGCTGCGACCGGTGGCGGCCCTGACGCTGTCGGCCAACCTCGGCCTCATGGACCCGAAGTACACGCGCTTCCTGAACGTGGACCTGCGAAACGGGCCCGGCGTGACAGTGGACGTCAGTGGCCGCCAGCTGGCACAGGTGTCCAAACAGCAAGCCAGCCTGAGCGCCGAGTGGACACAGAACCTGTGGGGCATGCGGGCCACGCTGCGAGGCGACTATGCGTGGCGCAGCAAGTACTACTTCACCGAGTTCAACACCCCTGATGCGGAACAAGCGGCTTACGGCACCTTGAACTTGGGTGCCGTCCTGCGGCCCCAAAACGGCGCATGGAAGCTCTACGCGCAGCTGCTCAACGCCGGCAACAGCACCGCCATCACCAGCATGAACATCGCCAGCCCGGTACTGGGCGCGTCGCGCCAAGTGAACTACACACCGCCGCGGCGCACGGCCGTGGGTGCCACGATCGATTTCTGAACTTGCCGAGCGGCGTGACCATGAACACGACCCCCACCGTGGCACCCGTTCGGGGCCGATGCAGCGAACGCTTCGAGCCCCTGCGCCAGTTGTTCGAGTCGCTGCAGCGCTCGGACGCAGACCTCGGCGCCTCGCTGGCACTGACCGTCGACGGTCGCTTCGAGGTTGACCTTTGGGGCGGCTGGATGGACGAGGCGCGCACGCGCCCGTGGGACGAAGACACGGTCGTCAACGTCTGGTCCACGACCAAGACGATGACCTCGCTGGCCGCGCTGCTCCTGGTCGACCGCGGCGAGTTGGACGTGGATGCGCCGATCGCGCGTTACTGGCCCGAGTTCGGCGCGGCGGGCAAGCAAGACATCACGCTCGCCCAGGTCTTGTCCTACACCTCGGGCGTGTCGGGCTGGGATGCCCCGATGGCACTGGAGGACCTGTACGACTGGGAGCGCAGCACGGCGCGACTGGCTGCGCAGGCACCCTGGTGGCCGCCGGGAACGGCCAGCGGTTACCACGCCTTGAACAGCGGACATTTGGTGGGCGAGGTGATTCGTCGCATCACGGGGCTGGGGCTAAAGGCCTTCTTCGCGCGCGAGATTGCGCGCCCGCTTGGCGCAGACTTCCACATCGGCCTGCCCGAAAGCGAAGTGCACCGCTGCAGCCCGGTGGTGCCGCCTCCCCCGCTGCCGTTTGACTTCTCGACCCTGGACCCCAGCAGCCCCGTGTACCGCACCTTCACCGGGCCACTGCCCAATGCTGCGGCGGCCAACACGCCCGCCTGGCGCGCGGCGGACATCGGGGCCGCCAATGGCCACGGCAACGCACGTTCGGTCGCAAAGCTGCAAAGCCTCATCAGCAACGGCGGCGAGGCCTTCGGCGTCCGATTGCTCAAGCCGGAGACCGTGGAGCAAATCTTCGCCACACGCAGCCGAGGGGTCGATCTGGTGTTTGGCGTGCCCGTCCACATGGGGCTGGGCTGGGGTCTGCCCGAGCCAGCGACCGTTCCTTACATACCCGAAGGTCGCGTCTGCTTCTGGGGTGGCTGGGGTGGCTCCATGGTCATCAATGATGCCGACCGTCGCACGACGCTGGCCTACATGATGAATCGAATGGCGCCTGGGATCATCGGCGGCGAGAACATCGCAAGACTTGCAGCCTGTCTGAACCAGATCCTCAGCGAGGTCCCGGGGTCTCACTGACCAGGACCCCTAGCGGGTGAGCCCTGCCGGGAGGCGCAAAGGCCGGCCCGCCATTGAGCCCATTTGTCCCCTTGTTCTTGACCTCGTTCGTCCTTTGATGCCGCGGTCGTGTGACCTAAGCTTACTCCGTCAAGAGCTCCCCATGAAGCGGAGCCGATGTAGGAGACAACATGGCTCACCGATTCACGTTGCACCGCCTGGCCATGCCACCGGCTGCGCTCACCGCACTGGCCACTGCTTGCATGGTGTCCATCCCTGCGCGGGCCCAGGATGCCGCCGCCCCGGCGGCGCTCGAGGTGGTGACGATCACTGCCGAGAGGCGCGAAACCCTGCTGTTGAAGACGCCCGAGTCGGTGACGGCGCTCTCGGGTGAGGGCCTGCGGCTGCGGGGCACCGCGGGGCTGGACGACCTGAACGGATCCATCCCCAACTACACCTTCACCAGCAACCAGGGGGTGGCGCAGGTCTTCGTGCGCGGCATCGGCAACAACTTCATCACCCTGGGCGGAGACCCCGGGGTCGCCTTCTACGCCGACGGCGCCTATGTGTCGGACCAGACGGCGACCAACATCGGGCTGTTCGACATCAAGCGCATCGAGGTGCTGCGCGGGCCACAGGGCACGATGTACGGCCGCAATGCCACGGGCGGCGCCATGAACGTCATCAGCCACTCGCCCACGGCCACGTTCTCGGCACGCCTGGGGGTCACGGCGGGCAACTACGGCAAGGTCGAGTCCGAGGGCTTCGTCTCGGGGCCGCTGGCGGGCACGGACACCACCGGGCGGCTGTCATTCCAGATCAAGCGCCTGGCGGGCTACACCCAAAACCGGCTGGCCGGCCAGGCGGGTGCGCCCGACCGCCTGGACGACCTGGGCACCCAGGCCCTGCGCGCCCAGACCCTGACTCCCCTGGGCGGCGGCGGGCGGCTGCGACTTGTGGCGCAGGCGTTCCGCGAAGAGGACAACGGCGCTTCCAGCGTCACTTTGCCTGAAGCGGGTCCCACACCAGGCTCGCTCATCTATGGCGTCACGCCGACCAGCGACCCCCGCAGCGTGAAGAGCCAGGCCGCGTTCAACCGGCGCAAGGTCCACTCCCTGCAGGCCATCCTGGAGCAATCCATCGGCGATGCGGACCTGTCGGTGAACGCGAGCTACCGAAAGGCCTCCCAGGGGTTTCGGGTGGACTGCGACAGCACGGAATCGCTGCTGTGCAACCAGCTGTTCGACACGCGCAGCCAGGAGTGGGGCCTGGACACGCACCTGGCGTCGGCTTCCGACGCGCGACTGCGCTGGCTGGTCGGGGCCACGGCGCTGCGCTTCAGGCAGGCGCAGGACATCACCGTCGACTTCGCCGTCCCTCTGGGCTTCCTGGTTCCGGGCGGCCCGCTGAACGTGCCATTTCCCGGGACCTTCCTGCAAGGGGGCGAGGTGACCAGCACCGCCTACGCGGTGTACGGGGACCTGCGGTATGCGATCACGCCACAGTGGACGGCGGGCTTGGGGGCGCGCCACGGGCGGGACAGCAAGTCGTCGACCGAGTACCAGACCGTGGCCGCCTTCGGCATCAATGGCAGCGGCAACCTGACGGGCTCATGGCGCTCGGCGCCCACGAAGTTGAGCCTCGACGGGCAACTCGACAAGGAGACGATGACCTACCTGCAGTGGTCGCGGGGCTTCAAGAGCGGCGCCATCAATGTGGGCGCGCTGCAGCCCGACGCCGTCAGGCCCGAGAAGGTGTCGAGCCTGGAGTGGGGCCTGAAGACCAGCTTCCTGGAGCGCCGGGGCCTCCTGTCCGCTTCCGTCTTCACCGCAAACTACACCGACCTTCAGGTGATCCAGATCGTGGGTGTGGGCACGGCGCTGCAGAACGCCGCCAAGGCCAGGATCAACGGATTCGAGGTCGAGTCCCTGTGGCGCCTGCATCCGGCGCTGACGGCCAGTGTCAACGTGGCTTGGCTGGACGGCACCTACCGGGAGTTCACGTCGGTGGACCAGCGGCGCGCGCCGGCCGGGCCCGCGGTGGACCTTGCGGGCAATCAGTTGGCCAACACCTCGCGGCAGCAGGCGGCCGTCGCCCTCCAGTACGAAACGCTGTGGCCCGGCGCAGGGCGTCTGGCCCTGCGCGCGGACTACTCCTGGCGCAGCAGGATCTTCTTCAACGAGTTCAACACGAAGGACGTCAGCCAGGGCGCCTACGGCCTGCTGAACCTGTCCGCCTCGCTGGCCTCGAGCAACAGCAAGTGGCGGTTGCAGGCCTACGTCAGGAACGCGACCAATGTCACGGCCCTGGCGAGCATGACGGTGGTGTCCCCGCTGCTGGGCGCGACCCGCACGGTCAACTACGTGCCGCCGCGCCTGGTCGGGCTCGGTGCCGAGTACCTGTTCTGACGGGTGGCGGGCGTGAACACCTCTGCCTCGTCGGCCTCGGCCGGGCGCCCCGACCTCGAGCGCGCCTTCGAACACCTGCGCGTGGAAGGCGCCATGCGCCCGGGTACGCCCGCCGAGATGCTGGCTGGCCTGCGCGCCTTCGTCGACCGCTATGGCGACGTCGAGCCCAGGCAGCCCACACCAGGGGTCACCAGCAGGCCGGTGACGGCGGGCTCGGTGCCCTGCGAGTGGGTGGTTCCCGACGACCCCGTCGGACAGGGCCGTCTGGTACTCATTCACGGTGGCGGGTGGGTCGCCGGCAGCTTCCTGTCGCACCGCGCGGTGGCAGGGGAACTGGCATTGCGGTCAGGCTGGCCCGTCCTGATGGTCGGCTACCGGTTGTCGCCGGAGCACGCGTTCCCCGCGGCGCTGGACGATTGTGCGCAGGCGCTCGAGTGGGCCTGGTCCCATGGTCCACAAGGTCCGGAACCCGCAGGGGTCCTGGCCCTGGTGGGTGACTCTGCAGGCGGCAATCTGGCAGCCGCGAGTTGCGTGCGCGCGCTGGAGACAGGCTGCCGCCTTCCCAGCCGGCTGGCGCTGTTGTCGGGGGTGCTCGACGGCCGCCCTGGCCAGGGCCGCGCGGCCCGCGGCGACACGCAAGTCAGCGACGAGGCGATCGCCGGCGTGCTGGCGATGTATCTGCAAGGCCAGACACCTGAAGAGCACGCCTGGGTGTCGCCCATGGTGGCTTCCCCTGAAACGCTGGGCAAGTTCCCGCCTACCCTGCTGCAGGCCAGCCTGCACGAGGCTCTGTACAGCGACGCCGAACGCTTCCATCGGCGCCTGCGGGAGGCTGGCGTGCGCTGCGTGATGAGCGCCTGGCCGGGCTTGCCGCACGGCTGGCACGCTTTCGTCAGACACCTGCCCGAAGCGCGCCAGGCGCTGTCGGAAGTCGCTTCCTTCTGCACGGAGTCGGGCTGACAATCTCCAGACCACGTCCATTGCTGACCCACCTCAGGTTTCCGTGCCTGTCCACCCGCGCCCGATGGGCCGCTGTTCGGCCCAGTACGTCACTGACCTGATCGGCTTGGCCGAGGCACGCCTTGCCTGCCGCGCCGTAGGTTTACGCCCGCCCAGCGGCCAACTGGCCCGGCAGAGCTACGACTATGTGCAGCTGTGGAAGATCTGGGAGGCCAGCGCCGCCCTCACGGGTGACGAAGGGCACCGGCTCACCGAGGTCACGGTCCCCAGAGGCAACTTCGAGCTGTTGATCGCCAGCATGCTGCAGGGCGAAGACCTGAATGACGGCCTGCACCGCCTGGCCGCCGGCGCTGCCCTGCTGCGGCCCGACCTGCAGGTGACGGTGAACAACAACCGCTCGCGCCTGCACTTCACAGTCAGCTGCAGCGGCAGGACCAGCCGCGCGCGCGAGATCTATGCAGAGGGTTTCTCCGCCATGGTGCACTGCGTGCTGCGCTGGATGCTGGCCAGGCCGGTGGTCGTCCACGAGGTTCGCGCCAGCCGCCTGCTCTCGGACGAAGACGGCTCGGTGCTGTTCGCGCTGACGCGTCGCCTGCGGCGCGAGGGCCAGGGTGTGACGCTGGTCTATGCCGCCGCGGATGCACGCGCGCAGTTCCAGCGGGTGGACTTCAAGAATTGGCAGAGGTGCGCATTCGAGGAGTGGATGCGCATGCTCGACCCCCCCGCGCATGAGTCCGCTGACCAGGCCGAGACTTCCGAGCCCGAGTTGGTGCAGGAGCTGCGCCGCCTGCTGCTCACCGGCGTGACCCGGCAGACGGCGGCTGCCGCCCGCCTGGGCATCAGCGTGGCCACCCTCAAGCGCCGCCTGCAGGCACGTGGCCTGACGTTCCGCGACATGCAGGATGCCGAGCGCCGCAACAAGGCAGCCGTGCTCCTGATGGGCGCGCAGCCCCTGGAGGACATCGCCCTGGAAGTGGGACTGTCCGACGCGCGGTCATTCCGGCGGTCCTGCATTGCGTGGTTCGGAAAGCCGCCATCCCAGGTGCGGGAGTCGTACGGAAAGATGCGCGCCAGCGCGCGCCTGACGGCTTGACCTGGTGACGGCCTGACCGCCTGACTGCCTGAGCGCCTCAGCGTTTGAACCGCGCGACGCCGGTCATCCTCGGCCGGCCGCCCCTTCAGAGGGCCCGACTGGCCGCTGCAACGCCGCCAGAACCGAGCCCAGGGTCAAGGCCGCTGCGCTGAAGGCAAAGCCGCGCGCGAGTCCGCCGGGGCCGTCGGCGATCCAGCCCACGATGCTGGGCCCGACGATCTGGCCGAAGGCGAAGACGATGGTGAAGGCGGCGATGCCCGAAGGCCAGACGGCCGGCGGCGTGTTGTGGCGCACCAGCACCGTGGTCGAGGCCACGACCGACAGGAACACGCCACCGAACAGCACCCCGGACGCGAAGACCACGGCCACACCGAAGCCCGTGACTCCGCCCACCAGGGGCAGGGCCGTGGCCAGCGCCAGCAGCCCGTTGAGCAGCGACAGCGGCAACCCGCCGCGGTGGCGCTGCAGCAGTCCCGCCCAGACCCATGAGGATGCCACCACCCCCAGGCCCAGCAGCACGTAGAAGGCCACCACCGTACCTGCGCCCAGGCCCTGCTCGCGCAGCAGGGTGATGATGAAGGTCATGTAGCCGATGTAGCCGATGCCGAACATGCCGTAGCCGGCGAGGCCGAAGGCGAAGGGCCGCCAGCTGAAAGGCGCGCGCGGGGCTCCAGGTGCAGGCGGTGCGGTGAGTGAGCCTGTACCTGCGGCCGTGCCCACCGTCAACAGCAGCGCCAGCGCGCCCAGCCCAGCCCAGGCCACGGGCCAGCCCAGGCCGGTCACCTCCAGCAACGGGGGCACCCCCAGGGCGGAAGCCACGATGCCCAGGCCCACGCCGCCGTAATAGACGCCCAGCAGCAGCCCCGAGCGCTGCGGTGCGCGCTGCGCCAATCGGGCCGCCAACAAGCCGCCCCCCACGAAGCTGGCCGCGCTGGCCATGCCACAGCCCAGGCGCAGCACGTAAAGCACCGCGTCATGGCGCGTGACCGCATGCAAGGCCAGCAGCACCGCGGCGGCCACACCGCCCGCCAGCATGAAGTGCCGCGCATCGAATCGCCGCAGCAGGCGCGGTGCCAGCAGCGCGCCCACCAGATACCCAGCTGCGTTGACGGTGTTCATCGCTCCAGCCGTGAAGTAAGTCCAACCCAGGTCGGCGCGCATGGGAGGCAGCAGCAACGCATAGGAAAAGCGCGCCAGCCCCAGCGACACCGCAGCCGCCAAGGCCAGCGCAGCGGCGATGGCGAGCTCACCGCCTGGGGCGTTGTCGGGGCCGGTTCCCGTGTTCAGGGCGACCGTTGATGTCGGGCGGTGCATGGACAACGATGGAGACTGATGCTTCAGCCCACGGCAGTCGCCCGCCGGGCGTCGAGCAGCGCGTCCGCCAGCTCGGCAAAACCCTCACCGCGCTCGGCCCGCGTGATCCAGGCGGGCCAATGCACCAGCTCGTCGGCAAAGCGCCTGAGATTGGCCACGCCCACGCTGAAGGGAAAGCGCTCGAACATCACCTGGTCGTTGGTGGAGTCGCCCACATAGACCCAGTGCGCCAACTCTTGTTCCAGATCGCGGCCAAACAGCCGGCGCAGCATCCACTGAGCGCCGCTCCACTTGCTGTGGTCACCAAACCAGCCGTTGATATGAATGGAGCTCACCGTGGCCGTCATCCCTTCCTCCCGCATGACCTCCACGACGGCGGCAATGCACTGCGGCGACAAATGCGTGAACTCGCTGTGGTCGATGGCGATGTCGGTCACACGGCCGGCGCTGTCACGCGCCAGCACCGCGCCAGGCACTTCGCGCGCGATGCGCTGTGCGGCAGCTTGCAGCCGCTGGGCGTTGCGCGCCCGGGTGGGGGTGTCCTGCTCAAACTCAGTGTGCACGTCGGCCCCGTCGCGCACCAGCGCCACGGCGCCGTTCTCGGCCACCAGAGCGGCCAAGGGCCACTCGCGGGCAAAAGGCTCGCTCCAGCCCAGCGGGCGGCCGGTGATGGCGATGACCGGCAAGCCCGCCGCGTGCAAGGCGTGCAGGGCCTGCAGCGCCGTGGGTTCGATCTGCCCGTCGCGGGTGAGCGTGTCGTCGATGTCCGTCATCACGCCCTGAAGGCTTCGCAGCGCTGGCGTGGGGGCTTCTCGCAGCGGTCGCGCCGGCCGCGGGGCCAGTGACGGTGCAGGTTGGCGGGTCATTGCGGCGGATTGTCACGTCCTGGCCGCAGTCACGAATAGAATCTCATCCATTCCGAGGAGCGTTGCAACTCCCGCCCAGCCCACCCAGGGCTCAGGCGCAGGGAGCCAGGCTCGGAACCTTCCTTTGCAACCGCGCTCACCCGCACGTTCGATCCGTGGGTGAGTGAAGCCAGCCTTCTGACTTCGTCTTCCCGGCTCGGGCCGCGGGTTCCTCACCGTTGACAGGAGCCTGACCATGAATGCTGTTCTGAAGCCGCTGCACACCAGCGACTACGCCGTTGCCGACCTCTCGCTGGCCGAGTGGGGCCGCAAGGAAATCAAGATCGCCGAGACCGAGATGCCCGGTCTGATGGCCATCCGCGAGGAGTTCGCGCCCAAGCAGCCGCTCAAGGGAGCGCGCATCACCGGCAGCCTGCACATGACCATCCAGACCGCCGTGCTGGTGGAGACGCTGCAAGCCCTGGGTGCCGAAGTGCGCTGGGCCTCCTGCAACATCTTCTCCACCCAAGACCACGCCGCCGCCGCACTGGTGGTCAAGGGCACGCCGGTGTTCGCCTACAAGGGCGAGACCCTGGCCGACTACTGGGACTACACCCACCGCATCTTCGAATTCGGCGCTGCCGGCACCGAGGGTGAAGGTCCCAACATGATCCTGGATGACGGCGGCGACGCCACGCTGCTGATGCACCTGGGCAAGCGCGCCGAGAAGGACGCCTCGGTGCTGAACAACCCCACCAGCGAGGAAGAGACCTGCCTGTACGCCGCCATCAAGGCCAAGCTCGCGCAGGACGCCACCTGGTACAGCCGCAAGAGCGCCCAGATCATCGGCGTGACCGAGGAGACCACCACGGGCGTGCACCGCCTCAAGGAAATGAGCGCCGCCGGCACGCTGATGTTCCGCGCCATCAACGTCAACGACTCCGTCACCAAGAGCAAGTTCGACAACCTCTACGGCTGCCGCGAGAGCCTGGTGGACTCCATCAAGCGCGCTACTGACGTCATGATCGCCGGCAAGGTGGCCGTGGTGGCCGGTTACGGTGACGTAGGCAAGGGCAGCGCCCAGGCCCTGCGTGCACTCTCCGCCCAAGTGTGGGTGACCGAGATCGACCCCATCAACGCCCTGCAGGCCGCGATGGAAGGCTACAAGGTCGTGACCATGGAGTACGCCGCCGACAAGGCCGACATCTTCGTCTCGGCCACGGGCAACAAGAGCGTCATCCGCTACGAGCACATGGCCGCCATGAAGGACGAAGCCATCGTCTGCAACATCGGCCACTTCGACAACGAGATCGACGTCGCCTCGCTGGACAAGTGCCAGTGGGACGAGATCAAGCCCCAGGTCGATCACGTCGTCTTCCCCGACGGCAAGAAGATCATCCTGCTGGCCAAGGGTCGTCTGGTGAACCTGGGCTGCGCCACTGGCCACCCCAGCTTCGTGATGAGCTCCAGCTTCGCCAACCAGACCATCGCCCAGATCGAGCTGTTCACCCACAGCGACTTCTACGAGAACGGCAAGGTCTACGTGCTGCCCAAGCACCTGGACGAAAAGGTGGCGCGCCTGCACCTGAAGAAGGTGGGCGCGATGCTCACCGAGCTCACCGACGAGCAGGCCGCCTACATCGGCGTGCCCAAGCAGGGGCCGTACAAGGCCGACACGTACCGCTACTGATCGGCGTTCCCTACCGTTCCGCTGGGCCCTTGGGGCCCAGAGCCGGTGGCCATTGCCCACGTTCTGTCGGCTGACAGGGCGTGGGCGCTGCCGGGGAGAGTGCTGCGCCGACTCCACCGGGTGATCGCACCCTGACCCGGGCCAGGAGGCCTGACCAACATGTCCACAACCGTTTCGCCCCCCGTCAGTTTCGAATTCTTCCCGCCCAACACGCCTGTTGGCGATGCCAAGCTCAAGGACGTGGTGCAGCGCCTGGGCGAGGTGAAGCCCGAGTTCTTCAGCGTCACGTACGGCGCGGGCGGCGCCACGCGCGACAAGACGCTGGCCACCGTCAGCGCCATCGCGTCCGCCGGATTCGAAGCCGCGCCGCACCTGTCCTGCGTGGGCTCCACGCGGGAGAACATCGCCGAGATCCTGGCCACCTACCGCACTCAGGGCATCCGGCGCATCGTGGCGCTGCGCGGCGACCTGCCCAGCGGCACGGCCACGGCCGGAGAGTTCCGCTACGCGTCAGAACTCGTCTCCTTCATCCGCGAAACCCAGGGCCCTGACTGGCACATCGAGGTGGCGGCCTATCCCGAGTACCACCCGCAGCAGCGCTACGCCGCGCGCGACCTGCAGCACTACGTGCACAAGGTGAAGGCCGGCGCCAGCGCCGCCATCACGCAGTTCTTCTTCAACCCCGACGCCTACTTTCACTTCGTGGAGGAAACGCAGCGCCTGGGGGCCGAGGTGCCGGTGGTGCCGGGCATCATGCCCTTCCACAACTTCGGCCGCATCGCGCTTTTCAAGCAGAAGACGGCATACGAGATCCCGCGCTGGGTGACGC
>CAYSOD010000025.1:12435-17180 GCA_964432385.1 uncultured Rubrivivax sp. | reverse complement strand
AAGGCCGACTTCATGCGGTTGGCTTCCTCGGCGCGCTCGGTGGCGAGCTTGAGGTCGTCGGTCATGGCCACCAGGGAGGCCGTGCGCTGCTGCACCTGCACCTCCAGGTTCTCGCGCTCAGCCTCCAGCGCGGCCTGCGCGGCGTCGCGCTCCACATTGGCCTGGCGGAAAGCCAGGACGGCCGCGGCCATGCCGCCAATCAGCTCTTCGGGCTTTTCAGCCAGCGTTTCCACGCGTCGGAAGTCGCTGGGATCCAGTGCGTCAGCCTGTCTGCCCACCAATTGCCGCAGTGCGCCTGCCAGCAGCGACAGCCGTCCTGCGATCAGGCGGGCAATGAAAAACCAGAGGACCATGCCGCCCAAAGAGCCCAAGACCACCACGGTGTAGGTGGACTGCGTGAACCGGTCAAGCGCTGCCTCAGAGGCCTCCATGCTCTGCAGTGAGCGCTGAATCAGATCGGTGTGGACCTTCTGCCCCAGCTCTGCAAACTGCACGTAAGACTGATTGGCCTGCTCCATGGACTGCATGGCGAGTTCGGGCTTGTCCAGGAACGTGTCGGAGGCCACGGTGGCGTTGTTGTAGTAGGCGCCAAACCGCCGTACAGCGTCGCGCAACATCTTGCGCACGGCGTCGGAGGCCTGCTCGTTGGTCGACAACTCCTTGACCTTGACGTACATCTCGGTGAGCTTTTCCACCAGAGCGTCGTGCTGTTGTTTCAGCGCCTCGCCCTTGAGGCTGCCCAGGCGAACGGCTTGGGCCATGGTGTTCAAGTCCTTCTGCACCTGAAGGATCTCCATGCCCAAGGACATGCTGCCAGCCAGGATGCGGGCGTCACGTACCTGCTGCTGATTGGCCTCGCGCTGTTGCTTGCTGAAGCCCGACACCGTCACCACACTGAACACCGCCCCGCCCAGGATGGCAGCCACCACGGGCAAAAAGAAGTACAGCACGAAGCGGTTCTGGCCGCTAAAGCGAAGCTTGCTCATCCAAAAGTCTCCTTGGCACCAGCCTATGCCGCAGGCAAGGCCGCGCGATTCTGATGCATCGCCAGTGATGCGTCTCGAACGACCTGCGATCCGGGCCCTTACTGGGGGCCGGGCCCAACAACGTCAAAAATGTCACGTCAGATTGACACTCTGGATATGTCATGTAAAGCTAACAACTTACTTTTCAGCACTGATACCCGATCGGCACGCCCGGCCACCCATCAACACCCTGGCCCCGTTCGAGGCAGAGAACCACATGACCAAGCATTCAGCCCATGGCAACGTGCGCGACCCCCGACGTTGGGCCCAGTACCTTTTATGGCTGCTTCTGACCACCCTGCTGAGCGCCTGCGAGCGCCCGCCCGTCACCACGGTGCAAGGGGGCTACCGAGGCACTGGCATGGCGCAGGTCTACAACCCGCGCACCTTGGCAACCCAAGCCGACTTGAACGCTGAGCCCGAGATCGCCCGCGCGGCCAGGCTGCGCCCAGGCGCTCCCAATGCCGGTGAGGCCTACGAGAACATCAAGGTGTTGGGTGACCTGAGCGTCACGGAGTTCGGCCGCACCATGACGGCCATCACCTCGTGGGTCTCACCCAAGGAAGGCTGCTTGTACTGCCACGTCGAGGGCAACTTCGCGAGCGACGAGATCTACACCAAGGTGGTGGCGCGGCGCATGTTCCAGATGGTGCAACACATGAACGCCACGTGGCGCGACCACCTGGGCCAAAGCGGTGTCACCTGCTACACCTGCCACCGCGGCCACCCGGTGCCCCAGAACATCTGGGTCAAGCCGATACCACGCGAGCGGCAGGGCTCGGCCTTGGGCGACCGGGCCGGCCAGAACGTTGCTGCCGCCACGGTGGGGCTGACCTCCCTGCCCTCCGACCCCTTCAGCATCTACCTGCTGGGCAATGACCAGGTGCGGGTGAATGGGCCTTCAGCGCTGCTTCCAACGGCCGACACCCGCGGCGCGCCGTTGAAGCAGGCCGAGCACACCTACGCCCTGATGATGCACATGTCCAAGTCCTTGGGCGTGAACTGCACCTACTGCCACAACGGGCAGTCGTTCCAGTCATGGGAAATCTCCACGCCGCAGCGGGTCACGGCCTGGCATGGCATACGCCTGGTGCGAGACCTGAACCAGGAATACCTGACCGCAGACCCGTTGCTGCACATCTTCCCGGCCAACCGCCGCGGCCCCATGGGCGACGTGGCCAAGGTCAACTGCGCCACCTGTCACCAGGGGGCTTACAAGCCCTTGTACGGCTCACACCTGGCCAAGTACTACCCCGCCGTGCTGCCCACCGACATGCGACCCGAAGTGCCCCTGGCAGCCCCGCCCCGAGGCGCACCGCTGCCCCCCGTGAGGCCGGACCCGACCGTCACCTACGCAAGACCGTGAGTACCACCGGACTCCATGGATGAGCCCGCAGTCCATCTCCGCTCTCCAGCGCCGCCCGCTTCAGTCGCAGTTATCCTCGCGCTAGAACGTCATCGAGGAGTCACCCCATGAGCAAGGTCACCCGTCGGGTTGTGATGCTGGCTCCCGTCCTCGCGGGGCTGGGTCACCATCAGGCCTACGCGCAATCCACCTTGAAGAGGGTGGAAGAAACGGAACCCAAGGCCACGGCCATTGGCTACAAGCACGACAGCGCGAAGGTCGACCGTGCAAGGTACCCCAAACACAGCGCTGACCAGCGGTGCCACAACTGCCTGGCCTGGGCGCCAGCCAAGCCAGCGGACGAATGGGGCGAGTGCGACCTGATGTCTGACCGCCTGGTGCACCGCAACGGCTGGTGTTCGTCGTACAAGAAGACGAAGGGTTGAGAGCTGGCTGTTGATGCGTAGCCCGCTCCGCCTTGAAGGCAGCGGGCGCGCACGTTTCTAGGCAAGCTCCTGCCCTCAGACTTATGGAGTTCTGAAAGGGGTAGCGTGCCTCGAGAGTGCCAGCGAACCAAGGACCCATGGTGAAAAATACGCTGGCCTCGGCAGAGTTGAACGCCAGAGATGAAACCAAACCGGCCCCAAACGCCCGCCACGGAGACCAGCACTGGCAAGCACCTTCAGACTGACGTCCTTGAAGCGCGGCTTGCAGCACTGAGAAGTGCGCTGCTTTTTTCAACGTGGCCCGAGCGGGTGCTTCTGCAGCTGGCTGAGAAGTCACGAATGGAGACGGTGGCCGAACAGGTGACGGTTCACCCTGTCGGCCACCGCATCCACTCGATTCATGTACTGGTCAGCGGCACCACGCTAACGAGTGCCGCCGACAGCCAGGGCAGACGAGTCACCATCAAGCTCCACAGTCGTGGCGAGGTTCATGGCCTTTTCTTGTGGGCGAATCAAGATTCGAGAGCGCACCTTGACGTGGTGACTCTGGTGCCATCGACGTTCCTGGTAATTCCTATCCCGGTCTTGGAGGAGGCGATGGCTTCAGTACCGCAACTGTGGCGATCGATCGCCACCGAAGCGTCTCGTAGGCTAATCATCACCATGGAAATTGCGATGAGTTTCGGACTTGAGTCTCCTCGCATCAGGTTTGCCAGACACATCCTCGAACAGATGGAGAGTGCGGAAACCGGTTCAGAAGAGAAGCCACCCCGGGTGGTGCCGATGTCCCAGCAGGTCATGGCAGAGTTGTTGGGGGTAAGCAGACAGACGGTGACCTCACTGGTCAGGGAGTTTGAGGAACAGGGTTATATCCACTGGCGCTACGGCCGCATTTCGGTGCTGGACCCGGACGGACTGCGAAGCGCGGCCAAGTTTGTGTGGCAACGTGTGGCAAGACCCCTGGGGCGACCTCCTGAACGACAACCCGGATCTGAGCGATGCGCGGCCCATGCTGGGAGCCGTGGAACCAAGCGCACCCGCACTCGCACCCGAATGGCTAAACGGCCGAAATGAAGCCGGTACCCTAGATTGACAAATTTTTTCTATTTTGATGTTTAGCATCCTCGTAAGCTGTTTTTGGAGATAAGACCGAGGGTTACAAGGCTGGTGAGGGGGCCCGGGTTGAATAGGCCCAGGGTGTCAGGCGTAAAGTGGTCAGAGGCATGCGTTTGCCCAAACGCGCGAGGGTAACGTGAGCGGAAAGCTCGTTTCCCTGGCGCACACTCTTGCAGCTAGTCAACTACGGAACAAGCTTTTGGTCACCGCATCCCAGAGTACGGTGAACAAAGCCCCAACGAGCATCTGTCCGGAGACTGTCATGGCTACAAAATCTTCCCCAACAAATTCGTCGAATAGCGCGCGGGTCATCGCAGCGATTGAACGGACGATGCCCGTCATCGAGTTCACGCCCGACGGCACCATCGTGCGTGCCAACGATCACTTCCTTGGCACAGTGGGTTACTCGCTGGAGGAGATTCAGGGGCGGCACCACAGCATTTTCCTGAAGGCCGAAGAGGCGGCGAAGCCCGAGTACAAGGATTTCTGGGCCGCCTTGGCTTCCGGCATTGCGCAGTCAGGGCGGTTTCAGCGCCTGGCCAAGAACGGCACCACGGTCTGGCTGGAAGCCAGCTACACCCCCGTGCTGGACGACCGCGGCCAGACGGTGTCGGTGATCAAGTTCGCTCATGACATCACGCAGGCCAGAACAGCCGCCATCGCCGATGCGGCCAGGCTGGCGGCGATCGAGCGCTCCACGGCTGTCATTGAGTTCGACCCTGCCGGAAACATACTGCACGCGAATGCCCTGTTCTTGGCGGCCGTCGGGTACTCCGAAAGCGAGATCCAGGGGCGTCACCACCGCATGTTCGT
>CAYSOD010000025.1:0-12335 GCA_964432385.1 uncultured Rubrivivax sp. | reverse complement strand
CGCATCCGCGAGGAGCTGGACCGCACGCTGCAAGAGATGTCCACCCCGGTGATGCCGATATGGGACGCCATCCTGCTGCTGCCACTGGTGGGTGTGGTGGATTCGGCACGCACTGACGACGTGATGCGCAAGAGCCTGGAGCGCATCAGCGAGACACGCTCGAAGGTGTTCATCCTGGATATCAGCGGCGTGCCGGCGGTGGACACCGCCGTGGCGAACCAGCTGCTGAAGATCACCAAGGCCACCCTGCTGATGGGGTGCGAAACCATCATCTCCGGGCTGTCACCCGCCATCGCGCGCACCATGGTCGACCTGGGCGTGGACGTGGGTGAAGTGCGCACCACCGCCACGCTGCGCGATGCCTTCGCCATCTCCTTGCGAAAGGTGGGTGGCCAGACAGCGGGCTTGACCGCCGCGTGACAGACGCCCCGGAGGACGTGCTGGAGTTCGCGATTCGGCGCGAGAGCGACAGCACGCTGGCTGCCATGACCGTTGCTTCGAGTGCCCGGTATCTGCAGGCCTTTCCACGGGATGAACGCGGGGTGATCGGGACCGTGGTGTCAGAACTCGCCACCAACATCATCAAGTACGCCGGTCAAGGGGTGATCCGCATCGAGCCGCTTCTCCAAGACGGCAAACCCGGTGTTCGCGTGCGTGCGATCGATCACGGGCCCGGCATTGCAGATCTCGACACCGCTCTTCGTGACGGCTTCAGCACGGGCGGCACGCTGGGGCTGGGGCTGCCCGCCGTGCGCCGCATGATGGACTCCTTGCACATTCACTGCCCTGAAGGTGGCGGTACGCATGTCGAAGCTGTGCGCTGGTGTAGGCGCCCCGTAGTTGCTAGTGGCTCTGAGGGTGCGCTTGCCACAGGGCCCACACAGCGCAAAGCGGCCCGCCGCCTCCAGCTGCGGATCGAGTCGCGTCAGCGCGCCTACCGATCCCAGGCGGTTTGCGGTGATTGCACATGGTCGCACCAGACCGACCGCTACGCCTTGCTGGTCCAGTTGGACGGCACCGGCCACGGCCCCACCGCACACGACGCCACGGTTCGCATCGTCCACAGCATTGAGGCGCACATCGCGCGCTGGCCAGTGCAGCCGGATGCCGGGTTGCTGCCCGGTCTTCTGGATGCCTGCCACGCGGCGGCAGCAACCACCGTGGGCGCAGCCATCACGCTGGCCCTGATCGACCGGACAAGCGCGACCTTGCACCAGGTGGGGGTCGGCAACACCTGCATCATGGCCTTCAGCCCCAGCGGGTGGGAGGGCGTGCCACGGGCGGGCGTCATTGGCCAGCGCTATCGCCCACCAGTCACCAGCAGTCACCGCTTGAGCGCCGGCGACACCGTGGTCTTGTTTTCAGACGGGCTCAGCAGCTCTCAAGTGCGGCAACTGCGCCGGCGCAGCGACCGCCCCACCGATCCAACGGCCATCGCAGACTTGCTGATGAGTACCGCGAAGCCGGAAGACGATGCCAGTTGCCTGGTGGTCACATGCTCCTAGGGCCTGCACACCTCGCCTCCATCGTTGCGACGCGCATTGCCGACTGCATGGTGTTGGCGGTGCCGGACGATCTGGGTGAAGATCGTCTGCGCCAGTTGGAAGAGGTCGCGCGGCGCTGCGCGGCCTCCACGACGCTGCGCTCGATGGTGTTTGACATGGCGGCTCTGAAATACGCGGACATGTCAGAGTTCCGCGAGCTGATGGCGTTGGCTGACACGGTGACCATCCTGGGTATTGAGCCGCTGATGGTCGGGCTCAATCCCGGGATCATCATGCATTGGGTGGCTTCGGGCGCCGAGTGCGGCCGCGTGCGGACCTTTCTTGATCTTGCCGACGCATTGAAGGCGCTGGGCCTGACGGTGGAGGGGCCCAAACCATGATGCTCGCCGACGTCAGGCTTGCCGATCTGCAAGGCGTATACGACCTGCGCCGCAAGATGCACGCCGCAGCGCAGCGAATCAGTGCGAACGGGACCTTGGCCGCACGCATCGCCAGCGAGTTTTCCGATGTGGCGCGCACGGCCTTGAGCGCCGATCCCGGCCGCACGGTCAGGGTGCAGGTGAGGTGCGACGGCCGTCATCTGCGCGTCACCTTGTCGCCAGGCGCCCAGTTCGGGACATCGGAGATTGCCCATGCCCTCCCCGCCTTGGCGGATGAGGCCACGGCCTTGGAAGACGCCAGGCAGATTTTCGAAACCAAGTCGCGAGAGGCCTTGTTCCGCGAGCTCGATCAAAACCGGGCCACCTTGTCGGCCGTGCTGGATGCGATCCCGGATCGCATCTTCTACAAAGATGCCCAAGGCCTTCTGCTGGGCGCCAACAAGGCCTATGCGGACAGCCTGGGCCTGACGCCGGAGCAGGTGGTTGGCAAGACGGACTTCGAACTCTTCGAGGCCGAAGATGCCCGCCAGCACACAACGGAAAACCAACGCGTCATTGAGACGCTGGAGCCTGTGCGGTTGGAGAGGCCGCAGACCGTGGCAGACGGCAGAACGAGGATCTTTGACACCCTGCTGAAACCCTTCAAGGACGGCGACGGCCGGCTGTTGGGGGTGCTGGGTGTGAGTCGCGATATCACCGAGCGTCGCGAGTTGGAGGACAAGGTGGCGGGGCAGCACGCAGCCTTGCAATCCATGCTGGACTCCAGCCCGGTGGGCATCGGGTTTTCAGCTGGCGGGATCATGCGGTACACCAATCCGCGCTTCGAGCAACTCTTCGGTGTTCGGGCCGGGGATGATGCCGGCCGTCTCTACGCATCCGAGGATGAGCGCGCGCGGCAGAGGGCCATGGGGTTCGGAGCCGATCTTCCGTTAACGCTCATCGGAGCCGATGGGAGGCCAGTGGAAACACTGACGTCCATCTTCCCCTTCAACATGGGCGGCCAGGAAGGGGTGCTCGCCTGGTGCATTGACGTGACCCAGCAAAAGGAAGCCGAGAGGGCGATCCGGCACGCCCAGCGACTCGCCGAGGATGCAGCACAACAGCAGCAAACCATCTTCGAGGCCGCCGAGATTGGCATCGTGCTGCTGAAAAACCGTGTGGTGGTGCGTACCAACCCCGCTTGCGACCGAATCTTCGGTCATGAGCGGCACGGCATGGACGGCCGGACGACGCGCGAGTGGTACCTGAGCGACGAAGACCATCAGGCACTCGGCGAAGCGTATGCCCAACTGGCGCGTGGCGAGACCGTCAATCGCGAACTTCCGCTGCAGCGCAAGGACAGCAGCAAGTTCTTCGCGCGGCTCAGTGGCCGTGCCATCGACCCGGCTGACCCGGCCGCCGGCAGCGTGTGGCTGGTGGAAGACATCTCCGAGCGCATGACGCTGCAGGCCAGCCTGAAGGTGGCCCTGGAAGCCGCCGAGGCCGCAGCCCAGGCCAAGAGCGACTTCCTGGCCAACATGAGCCATGAGATCCGCACCCCGATGAACGCCATCATCGGCATGAGCCACCTGGCGCTCAAGACCGACTTGAACCTGCGCCAGCGCGACTATGTCAGCAAGATCCAGTCCTCGGGTCAGCACCTTCTGGGGCTGATCAACGACATCCTGGATTTCTCCAAGATCGAAGCCGGCAAGCTCGATGTGGAGAAGGTGGACTTCAGCATCGACAAGGTGCTGGAGAACGTGGCCAACCTGATTGGCGAGAAGGCCAGCGCCAAGGGTCTGGAGTTGATCTTCGATGTCGCCCACGACCTGCCGCAACGCCTGATCGGCGACCCGCTGCGTCTGGGACAGATCATCATCAACTACGCCAACAACGCGGTGAAGTTCACCGAGCACGGCGAGGTCAAGGTGGTCGTGCGCGCGCAGCAGCGCAGCGGGGATGCGCTGCTGTTGCACGTCGGTGTCTCCGACACCGGCATCGGCCTGACGCCCGAGCAGAAGGGCAAGCTCTTCCAGAGCTTTCAGCAGGCCGATACCTCCACCAGCCGCAAGTACGGCGGCACGGGTCTGGGGCTGTCGATTGCCAAGAACCTGGCGCAGCTGATGGGCGGCGAAGTCGGCGTCGACAGCGAGCCGGGCCGGGGCAGCACCTTTTGGTTCACCGCCCAACTTGGCATCAGCACGTCGATGGCGCCCGCCTTGGGTAGCCCGGAGGACCTGAAGGGCAAGCGCGTGCTGGTGGTGGACGACAACGACTCGGCCCGCGCGGTGATCAAGGATCTGCTGAGCGATCTGAGCTTCAGCGTGGACGACGTGGACAGCGGCCGCAAGGCCATCGTGGCCCTGCAAACCGCGTCACGCACCGGCCAACCGTATGAACTGGTCTTCCTGGACTACCAGATGCCCGGCATGAACGGCATCGAGACCGCCCAGGCGATGGGCGGGCTGAACCTGGAGCCCGCACCGCGCCTGGTGATGGTGACCAGCTACGGCCGCGAAGACGTGGTCAGGCAAAGCCGGGCCGCCAAGATTGATGAGGTGCTGGTCAAACCGGCCAGCGCCTCAGCGCTGTTGGATGCTGCGCTACGCGTGTTGGGGTTGAGCGCAAGCGGGGGCCATGCCCTGCCAGCGCGGGACCAGGGAGCGCATCCGCAAGCCCTGGCCTTGCGCGCCGGTGCCCGTGTGTTGCTGGTGGAAGACAACGACCTGAATCAGCAGGTGGCCAGCGAGCTGCTGGAGGACGCCGGCTTCGTCGTTGAAATTGCCGATAACGGCCAGATCGCGGTGGACAAGGTGGCCGGCGCCGCCGAGCCTTGGGACATCGTGCTGATGGACATGCAGATGCCGGTGATGGACGGCGTGACGGCGACGATCGAGATCCGCAAGACCATAGCAGCCGACACACTGCCCATCGTGGCCATGACAGCCAACGCGATGCAAAGTGACCGCGAGCGCTGCTTGGCGGCGGGGATGCAGGACTTCGTCACCAAGCCCATCGAGCCGGACGACCTCTGGCAAGCACTCATCCAGTGGGTGCCGCCGCGCGCACAGCCCCCCAGCGAGGCTGTGGCCTCTGCAGTGGCTCGGCCGCCGGCCCGGGCTGCAAAGGCGCCGAGCGCCGCTGAGGTGCCTCTTCCGGACCACATCGAAGGCCTGGACGTGGCGCTCGGCCTCAAGCGTGTGTTGGGCAAACGGCCCATGTACCTGGGCATGCTGCGCAAGTTTGTGGCGGGCCAGCGAGGCGCCGTTGACGCCGTGCGCGCCGCGCTGGATGCGGGCGACCGGGCTGCCGCCGAACGTCTGGCCCACACCACCAAGGGCGTGTGCGGCAATATTGGTGCATCTCAAGCGCAGGCCCTGGCCGGCGAACTGGAGCACGCTGTCAAGACAAGCGAGCCCCGCGCCGCGCTGGATGCCCACTGTGAGGCCCTGCGCGCCACGCTGGAGCCGTTGGTCACGGCGCTGGCGGACTGGCTGCCGCCCGACCCCGCGCAGCAAGCTCCGGCAACCGCGCAGGGCGCGAAGATCGTTGATGAAGCTGCCCTTGCGTCGGTGACGACCCAGTTACGTGCCTTGTGTGATGACATGGACTCGGAAGCTGAAGAACTGATCGAGCGCGAAGGTACGCTGTTGCAAAGCGGTTACCCGGCCCACTTCCAAGCCATCAGCCAGGCAATACGGTCCTTTGAATTCGAGCAGGCCCTGGCCCAGATCGACGCTGCCGTGGCGGCCCGCAAGACCTGATCACTCCTCTTTCCTGACTTTCCCCCTATGAACAACCCCTTGGATTTCGCAAAGAAGAAGACCATCCTGGTGGTCGACGACACGCCGGACAACCTGACGCTGATGGCCGGGTTGCTGAAGGACGAATACCGCGTCAAGCTCGCCAACAGCGGCGAGAAGGCGTTGGCGGCCGTGCGGGGGCCGAGCCCGCCAGACCTCATCTTGCTGGACATCATGATGCCGGGCCTGTCCGGCTACGAGGTGTGCGAGCAGCTCAAGGCCGACCCGGAAACCCGGCGCATCCCCATCATCTTTCTCACCGCCATGACGGCGGCCGAAGACGAGAAGAAAGGCCTGGACCTGGGCGCGGCCGACTACATCACCAAGCCCATCAGCCCGCCCATCGTGATGGCGCGGGTGAAGACCCAGCTTGAGAACAAGGCCGCAGCTGACTTCCTGCGTGACCAGGCCGAGTACCTGCGCAGCGAGGTGGAGAAGCAGACCCGTCTCGTTTCGGCCATTCAGGACGTGACCATCCTGGCCATGGCCTCGCTGGCCGAAACGCGTGATTCCGACACCGGCAATCACATACGCCGCACGCAGTACTACGTGCAGGAACTGGCCAACCGCCTGAAGGATCACCCGCGGTTCAGCGACTTCCTGACGCCCGAGAACATCGAGCTGCTGTTCAAGTCGGCCCCGCTGCATGACATCGGCAAGGTGGGCATCCCCGACCGCATCCTGCTCAAGCCCGGGCGCTTTGAGCCGGAGGAGATGGAGATCATGAAGACCCACACCACGCTGGGGCGCGACGCCATCGTCCACGCGGAGACGGCGCTGTCCATCGAGGTGGACTTCCTCACCATGGCCAAGGAGATCGCCTACTCCCACCATGAGAAGTGGGACGGCAGCGGCTACCCCGAGGGCCTGTCAGGCGACGACATTCCCATCTCCGCGCGCCTGATGGCCGTGGCCGACGTGTACGACGCGCTGATCAGCCGCCGCGTCTACAAGGAAGGCATGCCCCACGAGAAAGCCGTGGGCATCATTCAGCAAGGCAGCGGCAGCCACTTCGACCCCGACGTGGTGGACGCGTTCATGGAGGCCGCTGAAACCTTCCGCGACATTGCGCGGCGCTATGCCGACTCCGACACGGACCTGGAGCAGAAAGCGGCTTACGTGGCGGTGGCGCGCGGCTGAGCGGTCGCACCCTGCACAGCGACACCGGCTTTTGAGCCAGAGCCCCCTCCCGCAACTCGCGCTTCCTTCTGGCAGCGCAGGCGGCCATACGGCCACCTCACCCGCGAAGCGATGAAAACCGAGAGCGGCGTCGGGTGATCCCGACGTGTTGAATAATCATCTGATCAATTTCGAGCAAGAGCAAGGCCAGCGAGTCCACCCCAACACCACGAACCCATGACCAGCCCCTCACTGGCGTTACCCCTGCACCGCGCTGCGATGTGGGTTCAAAGATTTTCGGATCGGCTGCTTTCTTCCGCATTGAACCCCGCGGGCGAGCCAGCTTCACTGCACAGGGCCATGCCCGCCGCAGGTGGCGACACCGAATGCCGAGCTGCCATGCGGCAGGTGCTGGAGGCGCAGGTCATGCCGCGCCTGTTGCGGGTCACCCGGCAAGACGCCGGCCTGGCGACTCAAGGCTTCGCCGCCGGCCTTTCCCGTGCTGACGTTGAGGCCTTTGGCCAGCTGTGTGCCGCGGGCGACCGCCAGGGTTGCCTGGCTTTGGTGCAGCGCTTGCGGGCCGAAGGCCTGCAACCCGAGCACCTGCTCGTTGAACTGGTGGCACCCGCTGCGCGGCACCTCGGGCAACGCTGGGACGAGGACACGCTGGACTTCACCTCCGTCACCGTCGGCCTCGCGCTCATGCACGAGGTGGTGCATGCCTTCGGCTACGAGATCCACGATGGCCCGCAGGAAAGTGCAGAGGTGCGGCGCGTGATGCTGGCCAGCGCGCCCGGCTCACAGCACCTGCTGGGTCTGTCCATCGTGTCGGAGTTCTTCCGCAAGGCTGGCTGGCAAGTGGTGCTGGAGGTTTCCCCCAGCAGCGCGGAACTGCGCCGCGCCGTGGCCAACGAGTGGTTTGACCTGGTGGGGCTGTCGGTAGCTCTGGACTCCCAATTGACTGAACTGCCTGGTCTGGTGAGCCGGCTGCGCGCAGACTCTCGCAACCCGCAGGTACCCGTGATGTTGGGTGGCCCCGCATTCTTGATGGGTGATGTCAGCGCTGAGCAATTTGGCGCCCAGGCGGTGTGCCTAGACGCCCGGGAATCCATTGGCATCGCTGCAGCCCTGGTGGGCGGCTGAGCGCGCAGTTCAGCAGGGCAACACGCGGGTGGAGCAGATCCCGCCGAGCACCGGACTCAAAACGATGCCCAGTCGTCGTCGCCCGCCTTAGCCTTGGCCGGCGCAGCCAACCTGGGGGCGGCCTTGTCCTTGCCCGTCACTGCCGCTGGAGCGGCCGCGGCTTTGGTCGTCGGACGAACGGTCTTCTTGGCCAGGTTCTGGGGGCGGTGCTCGCGTGCTTGAGGCGCAGCCCGTACGCTGAAGCCGCTGCCAAGACCGTGGGGCCAGAAGCGCGGGCGCCGTTTCAGGCCGCCAGTTCCACACCCTGCACGCAATTGCGGCCCGCACTCTTGCAGGCGTAGAGCATGGAGTCCGCTCCCTTGAGCAAGGGGGCCACATGGCCCGGCTCCGCTGGGTTGACCGTGGCCACCCCCACGCTGATGGTGACGTGGTCGGTGACCTTGGACGCACGGTGCTCCATGCCCAGGGCCTGCACGGCCGAACGTAGGCTCTCACCCACCGTGAGGGCATCGGCATGCGCGGTGTTGGGCAGCAGCACCACAAACTCTTCACCACCGTAGCGGGCCAACAGGTCACCCGCCCGGTGGATGCGCTGCGCCAGGGCTTGAGCCACTGAGCGCAGGCACTCATCGCCCTGGGCGTGGCCGTAGCTGTCGTTGTAGAGCTTGAAGTGGTCCACGTCGATCATGATGGCCGACAGCGGCAGCGCGGCGCGCTGGCAGCGGCTCCACTCGGAGGCCGCGCGCTCGTCGAAGGCACGGCGGTTGGCCAGGCCCGTCAGGCCGTCGCGAAAGGCGTAGCTTTCCAACAGATCGCTCTGCTGCTTCAGGCGCAACTGAGTGCGTACGCGGGCGCGCACCACCGAGAGATTGAAAGGCTTGGTGATGTAGTCGGCCGCGCCCAGCTCCAGGCCCTTGGTCTCGTCGTCGGCATCGGTCAGCCCGGTGATGAAGATCACGGGCACGCCCTTGGTGAGGGCGTCCTCCTTGAGGCGGCGACAAACCTCGTAGCCATCCATCTCCGGCATGTTGATGTCCAGCAGGATGAGGTCGGGCCGCCCGGTCACCGCAGCCTTCAAGGCTTGATCGCCGCCCGTGGCCACCATGATCTTGTAGTCATCCTTCAACAGCCCGTGCAGCGTGTTGAGGTTGAAGCGCTCGTCATCGACGATGAGGATGCGGGGCTTGTCGGCCGCTGCCGAAGAGGTGGCGGCGGTGGTGGGGTCGCTCATGTCAAGGTCTCCCTCAGGGCCTGCAAGCTTAGCAGTGCATTTTCAAAGTCAAAGGCCTGGGCCTGGCGCACCAGATCCCGGGCCGCAGACAGGCCAGGCGGCAGAAGCTCGGCCAAGGCCTGGGCGCGCTCACCGGCCTCGGGGTCCAGCTCCTGAAGCAGGCGCTGCAGATCGTCCATCAGGGTTCGCAAAGCGGGAGCGCTCAATGGATCAGGCTCTGATCCTGGTAACCCGTCGGTGGTCGTCAAAGGTGCGGCCAACGCCGCTGGCTTGTGGGTGGCCATCCAGGACTGCAGTTCTGACACCAAGGGCTGCAGCGCACTCTCGAGCTCCTGGGTCAACGGTTCCATCTCCACGGGACGCCCGCCCCGCAGCGCAGTCTCCAGGGCACCCGCGCGCTGCTGAAGCGCCACCGCACCGATGGCACCGCCCACGCCCTTGAGGGTGTGGGCCAAGCGCTGAGCGCTTTGCACATCGCCTTGCTTGAGGGCCAATCGCAGAACGGCCGCATCATGTCCGTGGTCTTCCACAAACTCCGCCAACAGCTTCTGGAGCAACTTGCGGTTGCCGCCCACGTTCATCAAGGCCTTGGGCAGATCCAAACCTGCCAGGGACGCTGGCAACTGGACCTCGTCGCCCGGCAGCTGATCCACCGAAGCGCCGAAGCCCGCAGGCAGCGCGCGCTGGCCATGCGGCACCCACTTGAGCAGCTTGGAAAACAAGTCTTGCGGGACGATGGGTTTGGCAATGTGATCGTTCATGCCCACCTGCGCCACCTTGGCGCGGTCTTCGGCCATGACGTTGGCGGTCATGGCCAGCACGGGCAGGCTCTTCAGGCGCTCGTCTTCGCGGATACGCGCCGCGGCCGTGTAGCCGTCCATGACGGGCATCTGCACGTCCATCAGCACCACATCGTAGGCCTGGGTGGCCAGTCGCGCCAGCGCTTCCTGGCCGTTGTCAGCCACCTCCACGTGAAAGCCCGCCTGCACCAGCATCTCGGTGGCCACCTGCTGGTTGATGGCGTTGTCTTCCACCAGCAGGATGCGCGCGCCCTGCACCGGCCGCAGCTGTGTCAGGTCCGGCACGCGAGCCGCGCTGGGCGAGCGTGAAGCCCGGCCGCTGTGGTGCCCGAAGACACCCATCACCACATCAAACAGCAAGGACGCATTGACCGGTTTGGCCAAGATCTCGTCCAGATCCTCGTGCTCGGCCTCCAGCTCACTGGCCAGACGGCTGGCCGCCGTGACCAGCACCACGCGCGGCACCACGGGCAGCTGCATGTCACGCTTGATGTGGCGCGCGGCCGTCAGGCCATCCATGCCAGGCATGCGGTAGTCCATGAGCACCAAGCGGTAAGGGTCGGCGCCGGCCCGTTGCCGCAGCATCTCCAGGCCCTGCTCAGCGCTTTGGGCCGTCTCCACGCGGAAAGAGAACTGGCTCAGGTGAGCCTGCAGGATCTCGCGGGCATTGGGGTTGTCATCCACCACCAGGGCGTGCAGGCCCTGAAGCTCTCCCAACCCTGGCGCCGTGACGGGCGCCTCGCTGCCGTCGAGCTGGAAACGCGCCTCGAAGCAGAAGGTGCTGCCCACACCGGGCTGGCTGTTCACCCAGATGCGGCCGCCCATCAGTTCCACCAGCTGCCGGCTGATGGCCAGGCCCAGACCGGTGCCACCAAAGCGGCGGGTGGTGGAGTCATCGGCCTGCGAGAAAGGCTGGAAGAGTCGGGCCATTTGCTCGGGCGTCATACCGATGCCCGAGTCACGCACGGCAAAGCGCAGGGTGATGTCATCACCCTGGCAGCTGACGAGTTCGGTGGACACCACGATGTCGCCGCGCTCGGTGAACTTTCTGGCGTTGCTCGTGAGGTTGGTCAGCACCTGCGACAGGCGCAGCGGGTCGCCGATCAGGCGTGTGGGCACGTCGGGATGCCGCGAGTACAGCAGCTCCAGGCCGCGCTCTTCCACCTGCACCGCCAGCAAGGTGGCAATGCTGTCCAGCACGTCGTCCAGGTTGAAGGCCGTGCGCTCCAGCGACAGCTTGCCGGACTCGATCTTGCTGAGGTCCAGGATGTCGTTGAGGATGCCCAACAGCGAATGGGCCGCCACGTGCACCTTGCCCAGGTAGTCCTGCTGGCGCGGGGTGAGCGTGGTGCGCAGGGCCAGGTCGGTGAGACCGATGATGGCGTTCATGGGCGTGCGGATCTCGTGGCTCATGTTGGCCAGGAAGTCACTCTTGGCACGCGCCGCGGCCTCAGCCCCCTCCAGGGCCACCTGCAGACTGGCTTGCAGGGTCACACGGTCGGTAATCTCTCGGGCCACACCCAGCACGCCCAACAAGCGGCCCTGCGCCTCGTAAGTGGGCGTCTTGACGGTCTCGAAGATCCCGTGATGACCGCCTCGCGCGAACGACAGGGGTTCCTCATTGACGCTGCCGCCTTTTTCCATGGCCGCGCGGTCATGAGCGCGGAAGGCATCCGCCTGCTCTTTGGACACGAAGTCGTAGTCTGTCTTGCCGACGATGTCAGCTTCATCTGCGCCAAAGAACTCTTCGAAGCGCGGGTTGCAGGTCTGGTAGACCCCGTCAGCGTCCTTCAGCCAGATCAGGTCCGGCATGGCGCGGACCAACGTCCGCAGATGGGCCTCGCGCTCGGCCAGGTTCTGGCGGATGCGCGAGCGCTCGATGGCGATGCTGGCCAGGCTGGCCGAGCGGGAGATCAGCTCGATGGCCTGCGCATCAGGACTTGAGGGCACCGAGTGGTAGATCGCGAAAGTGCCGAGCACCTGGCCGCTGGCTGCGCGGATGGGCTCGGACCAGCAGGCGGCCAGGCGTGCCTTCTCAGCCAGCGCCTTGTAGGGCGCCCAGAAGGGGTGGGTAGCGATGTCTTCCACGATGACCCGCTCGCGCGTGAAGGCTGCCGTGCCGCAAGAGCCCACGCCCGGGCCGATCTCCAGGCCGTTGATGGCCTGGTTGTAGAAGTCCGGCAGGTGCGGGGCCACGCCATCGACCAGGTGTTTGCCGCTGGCATCCAACAGCAGCACGCTGCACAGGCTGCCGGGCAGCAAGGTTTCCACGCCCAGCACCAGCGACTCCAGCAGTTCCTGCAAAGAGGTGTCGCCCGCCAGACGCTCCAGCACCTGGTTGCGAAACCGTTCCATGCGCTCGGCACGGTGAC
>CAYSOD010000024.1:0-17665 GCA_964432385.1 uncultured Rubrivivax sp. | reverse complement strand
CGTCCGGCAGGTTGAACACGCGGTGGATTTCCTGGTTCAGGCGCGCCACCACCTCCTTGGGCGTGCCCGCGGGCGCAAAGATGGCAAACCAGCTCGTGGCCTCGAAGCCGGGCACGGTCTCGGCCACGGTGGGCACATCAGGGGCCGCCGGCGAGCGCTTGGCGCCCGTCTGCGCCAGCGCACGGATCTTGCCCTCGCGCGCCATGGGCAGGGCCGAGGGCATGTTGTCGAACATCAGCTGGATCTGCCCGCCCACCAGGTCGGGGATGGCGAACTGCCGGCCCTTGTAGGGCACGTGGGTCATGGTGGTGCCAGTAAGCGACTTGAACAGCTCGCCCGACACATGCACCGACGAACCGATGCCGGGCGAGCCAAAGCTCAGCTTGTTCGGGTTGGCCTTCAAAAAGGCGATGAACTCCGCGACGTTGCGCGCGGGCACATCGTTGTTCACCACCAGCAGGTTGGGCGTGCTGGCCACGTGCGACACGGGCGTGAAGTCCTTGACCATGTCATAGGGCATCTTCTTGTAGAGCGCCCCGTTGATGGAGTGCGTGCCCACGGTGGCCATCACCAGCATGTGGCCGTCGGGCGGCGCCTTGGCCACGGCTTCGGCGCCGATGTTGCCGCCGGCCCCAGGGCGGTTGTCTACCACCACCGGCTGCCCCAGGTTGGCCTTCTCGGAGAAGGTGCGCGCCAGGATGTCGGGCGCGCCGCCCGGCGGGAAGGTCACCACCAGGCGTATGGGCTGGCGCGGAAAGGCCTGCTGGGCCAGGGCCTGGGGCCCGATCAACAAGGCGGGCGCGGCCAGCACGCACAGGGCGAGTTGCAGACGTCGGCGGGTGAACAGCAGCATGGGGTCATCTCCTGGGGCAAGGCCGGGAAGGTCCGGCTCTGTAGGGCGCCAGTCGATCACAAACCCCCGCGCTTGCCTACCGGGGTGACCCGAAGGCCTGCCCAACCCGGCGCGACTGTGCGCGATCGCAAGCACTGACTGTCCCTGCCGGGAGAAGCTTCGGCTGCGCGGTCGACGTGCCGCCCCCCTTCTCCGCACCCTCAACCCTTCTTCCTGCAAGGACAGCTCTCATGGACGCCAACACCCGCACCCTACCCGCCGACGGCAGCCAGGACACCGGCCACCAGTTGCGCCACATGGTCGACGAGATCGACAGCTACCTGCGCTCGGCCGCCGACAGCAGCGACCAGCGCTTCAATGCGGTGCGCGACCGCCTGGCCACCCAGGTGCGCGAGATGCGTGCCCAACTGGACGAGTTGAACCAGGCCACGCTGGAGCGGGTCAAGCGTGCCGCTCAACAGGCCGACCAGACGGTGCAATCGCACCCCTACGCCGCCATGGGGGTGGCAGCGGCGACGGGGCTGCTGGTGGGCTTTCTGGTAGCGCGGCGCTGATGGCGCTGATGGCGCCGGCGCCGTCTGCCCCGCCTGTTCGCAGGCCGCGCACCGCCCCCCGTCCATGGGGGTGGTGACGATCGTCCGGCGCCTGCTTGGCAGCGTGGCGGGGATCGCCGCCACCCGGCTGGAGCTCCTGAGCCTGGAGCTGGAGCAGGAGCGCTTGCGCGTGGCGCGCCTGTGCATCCAGGCCGCGCTAACCCTCTTCCTGTTGTTCACGGCGGTCGTGTTGGGCTTGGCGGGGCTGCTGTTGTGGGCCGAACCGGCGCATCGCGCTGCGCTGGCCGGCGCCCTGGCCCTGGGCTTTCTGGGCGCGGCCGCGGCGACGGCCTGGCGCTGGCGCCGGATGGCCAGTGCGCCCAGCCCCTTGCTGCGCAGCGCCGTGGCCGACCTGCGCCGCGTGGACCGGGGGTCGACCCGCGCGGCCAGTTCCACCTGACATCTCGGCCCTCGCGAGCGCGGGAGCGTCAGCCGGCCTTGGTATCCTCAGGGTCTTTCCCGATCCATGAAAGAGGAGTCGCGATGGACCGTACCCGGCGTTCGATCCTGGCCACTGTCGGCCTGGCTGGCGCGGCGGCTTCCGCGCCGCCTTGGGCGCTGGCGCAGAGTGGTGCCACCTACCGTTTCTCCCCCGTCAACCAGTACGGCATCGAGCTCACCGCCCGATACTGGAATCCGATCATCGACTACGTGTCCAGCAAGAGCGGTGTCAAGCTGGAACTCAAGATCGGCCGCACCTCGGCAGACACCACGGCCTATGTGCTGGCCAACGAGGTGGAGTTCGTCTTCTCCAACCATCTGTTCAACCCCGAGCGCGACAACCTGGGCTGGCGGGTGATCGCTCGGCGGCAGACCCCGCCACTGCACAGCCAGATCGTGGTGCTGGACAGCTCGCCCGTCCGCCGGCTGGAAGAGCTGCAGGGGCAGAGCGTGGCCTTCCCCGGGCCCGAGGCCACGGTGGCCTACAAGTTCTCTTACGGGCAACTGCTCAAGCGCAACATCAACGTGCAGGTGGTCTTTGGCGGCAACATGGACGGCGCCTTCGCGCAGCTGCTCAGCGGCAAAGTACAGGCCGCGGGCACGCAGTCCCAGCTGGCCGACGGCTGGGCCAAGCGCGAGAACCAGAAGCTGCGCGTGCTGTGGCAGTCCGAGCCCTTGTACGACCTGCCGCTGATGGTGGCCAAGAAGGTGCCCGACAAGGACGCCGAGGCCGTGGGCAAGGCCTTCGTGTCCATGCTGAGCGACCCGGCAGGCCAGAAGATCCTCGCCGCCTCGGGTGAGCTGGTGAAGCTGCCGCCCAATGCTGGGTTCGTCGCGTCCAACGGCTCCGAATACGGCGCCTACCGGAACTTCTTCGCCACGGCACCCGCCCAGTTGCGCTGAGAGCCCGCGCACATTCCAGGCTGCGGCCCCTTGAAGTCCTTCCTGCTGCGCATCGGGTCCCTGCTGGGCCGGTGCTGGCCGCGATCCCTCACCAACCGGGTCTTCGCGCTCTACGGCGTCACCCTGCTGGTCTTCTTTGGCGCCGGCTTGGGCGTTTTTCTCGCCCACCAGTACCGCACCCAGGTGGAAGAGACCCAGCGCGCCTCGGTGATGCTCATCGAGGTGGTGGCTCAGGCCGTGCAGGACAGCGTGGTGATCGGCGACTACGACACGGTGCGCAAGACGCTGGACCGTGCGGTGCAAGGCTCCGTCTTCGAGTCCAGCCTGTTCATCGACACCAAGGGCGGCCGCATCACGGTGGACAGCCGGACCAAGTCCAAGAGCCAGCCCCCGGCGTGGCTGGTGCGTTGGGCCGAGAAGGCGCTGTACGACGTCAACCGCAACATCACGGTGGGCGGCCGGGATTACGGCGTGCTGCGGCTGAAGTTCGACGCCCGCAGCGTGGCCGCGGACCTGTGGAACCTGAGCGTGATGGCCGTGGGCGCCGGGTTCCTCAGCCTGCTGCTGGGGCTGGGGCCCATCCACTTCCTGCTGCGCCGCTGGCTGGGCGGCCTGGAGCAGCTGCAGGCCTTTGACAAGGCGCTGGCCTCGGGCACGCTGGACACCTCCAAGCTGGACACGGCGGGCGCACCCACCGAAGTCACGCGGGTGGTGGAACTCTTCAGGCGCACCGCCGATCTGGTAAAGGAACGCGAACGCAGCCGGCGCGCCCTGAACAACCAGAAGTTTGCGCTGGATCAGCACGCCATCGTCAGCATCACCGACCTGGACGGCCGCATCACCTACGCCAACGACCGGTTCTGCGACATCACGGGCTACCGCCGGGAAGAACTGCTCGGGCAGAACCACCGCATCATCAACTCTGGTCAGCTGCCTCAGGCCTTCTTCGAAAACCTCTGGAAGGTCATCACCTCGGGCCAGGTCTGGCGTGGCGAGATCTGTAACCGCAACCGCTCAGGTGGCCTGTACTGGGTGAGCGCCACCATCGTGCCGCTGCTGGACGAGCAGGGGCGGCCCGAGCAGTACATCGCCATCCGCACCGACATCAGCGAGCGGGTGAGTGCAGAGCAAGCCCTGGCGGAGCTCAACCAGGGCCTGGAGACCAAGATCCTGCGCCGCACTGAAGCGCTGGAGGAGGCCACGCAGATGGCCTCGCTGGCCAACCGGGCCAAGAGCGACTTCCTGTCCAACATGAGCCACGAGATGCGCACGCCCATGAACAGCATCCTGGGCATGTCCTTCCTGGCCCTACGGGCCTCGCCGCCGCCGAAGATCCGGGAGTACCTGCGCAACATCCACGAGTCGGGCAAGTTCCTGCTGGAGCTGATCAGCAACATCCTGGACTTCTCCAAGATCGAGGCCGGCAAGCTGGACTTGGAATCGGTCGATTTCTCCATGCCCTCGGTGTACACGGGCGTGATCTCGCTGCTGGAGGACACCGCACGCCAGAAGGGGGTGCGTCTGGAGATGGACCTGGACCCGGCCCTGGACGGCACGCTGCGCGGCGACCCGCTGCGCGTGCGCCAGATCCTGCTGAACTACGCCAGCAACGCCGTGAAGTTCTCCTCCCAAGGCTGCATCACCCTGGTGGGCCGCGTGCTGGCGGAGGGGCCGCAGGGCATCGACTTCCGGCTGGAGGTGCGCGACCAGGGCATCGGCATGACCGAGGAGCAGGCCGACCATCTCTTCCAGCCCTTTCACCAGGCGGACGCGTCCACCACGCGGCGCTTTGGCGGCACGGGCCTGGGCTTGGCCATCTGCCGCAAGCTCGCCGAGCTGATGGGCGGGCGGGTGGGCGTCACCAGCCAGGTGGGGGTGGGCAGCACCTTCTGGTTCGAGGCGCGGCTGCAGCGCGGGTCCGGGCTCGCGGCCCTGCCTTCCGAGACCGACAGCGCGGACTTCGAGCAGCGCTGGGGGCAGTCCCTACGCGGCCTGCACATCCTGGTGGTGGACGACAACCCGCTGAACCAGATGGTGGCCAGCGAGCTGCTGAGGGCCGCAGGCGCCGAGGTGGTGCTGGCCGGCGACGGGCAGAAGGCACTGGAGACGCTGGCGGAGATGGACGTGGATTGCGTGCTGATGGACGTGCAGATGCCGCTCATGGACGGCCTGGAGGCCACGCGGCGCATACGCCTGAACCCGCAGTGGGCGGGCCTGCCGGTCATTGCCATGACCGCCAATGCGCGCCGGGAAGACCATGCCGACTGTCTGGCCGCAGGCATGGACGATTTCGTCACCAAGCCCGTGGTGCCCGACACTTTCTACGCCACCGTGACCCAGTGGGCTGCCAAGTCACCCCGCAGCCGGTCGGCCCCCGCACCAGGGGCTGCCGCACCGCCAGAGACGACCATCGAGGATGCCATGCCCTCCACTGCCGAACCCGCCCCAGCACCGCCGTTTGAGGAGGCCGACATCCTGGACCCGAGCGCCCTGGGCAGCCTCACCCGGGGCAACACGCGCATGCGCGACCAGATCGTTGCGGTGTTCGAGACCATGATGGACAAGACCCTGGCAGAACTTGCGCAGGCCCTGGAAGCGGGCGACGCTGCGCGCCTGGCCGCGCTGGGCCACAAGGCCAAGTCTTCGGCCGCATCGCTGGGCGCTGGAGGCCTGTCCCGCCGCTGCCATGCCCTCGAAGTGGCCATGAAGCAGCCCACCCCCGACCTGGCGCAAGCCGGGCAGCTCGTCGGTGAGATCACCCATCTGTACCCGTTGGTGCGTGAACGCCTGCGTGCCCTGGGCAGCCCGGGGGCCTGATCACTTCAGCTGCGCGTTGCAGCCGGGCGATCAGACCCGGGCTGCTGGCTTGGCTCGCGCCTAAGACACCGCGCCTTGCCCATAGCGGCCCACCAGAGGCCGGCCCGCCCGAAAGCGCTCCAGCGCATAAGGCGCCAGGCTGACATCGGTGGGCAGGCCCAGGGCCTGCTGCGCCAGCACGCGGCCCACGGCGGGCGACAGCTTGAAACCATGGCCTGAGAAACCGTAGCCCACCACCAAGCCAGGCATCTGCGGCAAGGCGCCCAGCACCGGGTTCCAGTCGGGCGTGACGTCGTACACACCTGTCCAGGCCGAGGCCAGTCCGGCTTCGGCGAAGGAGGTGAAGCGCTCGGCCACCTGCGCCCCGATCTCGGCCACCTTGTCCATGGTGACGTCACCCTGGGTGTCGTCAGGCTCGGGCAGGGCCTCACCTGGCAGGCCCTCGCTCACCAGCATCTGCCGCCCACCATAGCTACGGGCGTACAGCATGCCGGGCGAGGCCAGGTCCTTGAACACCGGCATGTCGGGCGTGTAGGCCTGTGGCCCGTCCAGCGCCAGCACCTGGTGCCGCTCAGCGGTCACGGGGCTGGCGATACCCGTCCAGCGCTCGATGTCGCGGGCCCAGATGTTCTGCGTGCTGACCACCACACCGGCGTCGATGCGGCCCTGAGAAGTCTCCACCCCCGTCACCCGCCCAGCCTCGATGCGCAGCGCCGACACCTCCACGCCCTCGAGCACGCGCACCCCCTGACGGCGCGCCGCCCGGGCAAAACCGGCGGCCACCAGGTAGGCATCGGCAAACCCGGCCTCGGGCTCCCAACCGATCAGGGCCGCATCGTCGAAATGCGCAATGGGCAGGCGCAGCGCCGCCTGGGCTGGCGTGAGCTGCGACACCGGGATGCCCATGGCCGCCTGCTGCGCGAGCGAGGCCCGCAAGGCCTCGAGCTTGGGGCCCTCAGGCGCCACGATCAGGTAACCGCAACGCACCAGACCCGCCGAGGCCTCCTCGTCACCCACGTAGGCAGCAAAGTCCTCGAACACCCGCCAGGAACGGCGGGCCAGCTCCACGTTCTCCGGCACCGAATAGTGGGTGCGCAGGATGCCGCTGGACTGGGCCGTGGTGCCTGCCGCCACCCGTCGCCGCTCGACCACGATGACGCGGCCCGCGCCGAGTTGAGCCAGGTGAAAGGCCACCGAGCAGCCCACCACACCGGCACCGATGACCAGGACGTCGCAGGAAGCAGGCAAGTCGGCACTCCACAGGTTTCAGGATTGAAGGGGTCCACGATTCTGCGGGACACCGGGGAATCCTCGGTGGGCAAGCCCGCGCAAAACGCCTATCGTCGGGGCTTTCCACCACGCACAGGAGTTCCTCATGCGCATCACCTGGAAGCAGGCCGTGGCCTGCGTCGCCATGGCCGCAGCCGCCACCACCGCCGCCGCGCAGCAGCGCCAGTTCTTCGGCATCGCCACCGGCGGCACGGGCGGCACCTACTACCCCCTGGGCGGCATGCTCGCCCAGCTGATCTCCAACAAGGCCACAGTCGACGGCAGGAAGTTCGCCGCCACCGCCGAGGCGGCCGGTGCGTCGGTAGGTAATGCCAAACTGCTGGGTGGCAAGGAAATCGAGTCGGCCTTTGTGGCCGCTGACATCCTGGACCAGGCCTTCAACGGCAAGGCGCAGTTCGACAAGGCGCCGCTGAAGAACCTGCGCGCGCTGGGGGCGCTGTACCCTGAGACGGTGCAGCTGGTGGTTAGGGCCAACGCCAACATCAACAGCGTCAAGGACTTGAAGGGCAAGAGCATCTCCTCAGGGGCACCCGGCTCGGGCCAGTACCAGCTGGTGACGGATCTGCTGCGCGTCAATGGCCTGGCCCGCTCTGACGTGAAGGAGGACAGCTCGTCCTTCAGCCAGGCGATGGACAAGATCAAGGACGGCAACCTGGACGCCACGCTGATCACCGCCGGCATCCCGGTGGCGGCCATCACCGATGCGTCGCAGAGCCACCCCATCAAGATCCTGCCGCTGACGGGGGCGGAAGTGGCCGCGCTGCTCAAGGAGCAGCCGTACTACACCCAGGTGCAGCTGCCGGCCAACACCTACAAGGGCCAGACGGCCCCCGTGCCCACCATCGCCGTGATGGCGGTGTGGACCACGCACGACGGCGTGAGCGACAACGTGGCCTATGAGGTGACCAAGGCGCTGTACGAGAACACGGCCATCATGGGCCAGGTGCATGTGCAGGGCAAGAACATCACCCTGCAGACGGCCACAGCCGTGGGCAGCGTGCCTCTGCACCCGGGCGCCATCCGCTATTACAGGGAAAAGGGCATCCTGAAGTGACGCCAGCGCTCGCGGTCGCGCTGGCCCTGGCGGGTCAAGGTGCGGCCGCGGGCCCCTCGACGCCTTCACCAACATCTGCCGCCGCCCACGCCACCGGCTCGCAGGCCTGCGAGCTGCGGCTGAGCGAACACCGCAGCGGGCGCGAGTTGATGCGCCTGCCGCTGAACCCCCAAGCGCCGGAAGTCCGTATCGCCTTTGAACACTCCGTGCTGGGCACCACCGTGATCGACCGCTACCGCTTCACGCCAGCGCCACTGCTGGTGGAAGAGGAGTTCGAGGGCGAGGGCTACGGCCTGCCAGCGGCCGCCGGCCCGGGCGAGCGGCTTGAGCAGGTGGGCATGCGCAAGCGCCTGACCCTGGCCCGCACCGTGGACCCTCTGGTGGTGCGGGCGCTGGCCGAGCCCCGCATGCGCCTGCTGCTGCCGCAAGGTGAACTGCTGCTGGCCCGCCTGGGCGCCGCTGCCGTGGCCTTGGAGGCGGTAGGGTGCACGACCCCGCCGCGATGACCCGTGACCTTTGACAGACCACAGACCCCATGACCACCGCCCACGCCTCCGCCCCTGCCAGCCAGGACGAAGTCGACCGCCTGATCGAGCAGTTCGACCCCGAGTCCAACTTCCGGCGCCTGGTGGGCGTGTCCGCCGGCATCGTGGGGGTGCTGGCTGTGGGCCTGTCGGGCTGGCACTACTACACCGCGGGCTTCGGCCTGCACAACGAAATCGCCCACCGCGCCATCCACCTGTCGGTGGTGCTGGGGCTGTGCTTTCTGGTGTTTCCGCGGCAAAAACGTCTGCCCGGCCCTTGGGAGTGGATCGTCTCGCTGGGCCTGGCAGCCTTCTACGTGCTGCTGGGCTGGGGCCTGCTGAGCCACCCGGTGGCCGGCGCAGTACCTTTTGCGGCCAAGGCAGCCTTCAGCGTGGTGATGCTGGCCATCGCCGGGCTGTCCCTGCCCTTCAAGGCCTACGACGGCAGCCACCGCCACATTCCCTGGCGGGACTGGGTGTTCGCGGTGACCGCGGCCAGCTTCTCGCTGTACCTGCTGGTCTTCTTCGAGGGCATCTTCATCCAGCGCCCCGGCCAGCACACGCCGCTGGATCTGATGTTCGGCGTGATCGCGATTGCCATGGTGCTGGAGGCGGCACGCCGCACCATGGGCATCTTCCTGCCGCTGCTGGCCGTGGCCACCGTGCTGTACGGCATCTTCGGGCCCTACCTGCCCGGCGACCTGGCGCACCGCGGCTACAGCGTGCCACGCGTGGTGGCGCACCTGTACAAGGGCACCGAAGGCATCTACGGTATCCCCGTCGGTGTGGTCGCCACCTTCGTCTTCCATTTCGTGCTCTTCGGCATCATGGCGCAGCTCACCGGCTTGGGGCAGCTGTTCGTCAACCTGGCCACCATCGCCGCCGGGCGCTTTTCGGGTGGGCCGGCCAAGGTGAGCGTGGTGTCCTCGGGCCTGTTCGGCATGATCTCCGGCTCAGCGATTGCCAACACCGTGACCACGGGCGTGATGACCATCCCGCTGATGAAGAAAGTGGGCTTTTCGCCCCGCTTTGCCGGCGCGGTGGAGGCCAGTGCCTCGTGTGGCGGCCAGGTGACGCCGCCCATCATGGGCGCGGCCGCCTTCATCATGGCCGAGACGCTGGGCATTCCCTACAACGAGCTGATCCTGGTGGCCATCGTGCCGGCGGCGCTGCACTACTTCGCCATTCTGTGGATGGTGCACCTGGAGGCCAAGCGGTTGAAGCTCGCGGGCATGGACCCGAGCGAAATCCCCTCGCTGGCTCTGGTGCTCAAGAGCTCCTGGCACCTTTTCATCCCGCTGGTGGTGATGGTCACGCTGCTGCTGATGCAGTACACGCCCTTCCTCGCCGCCTTCTGGGGGATCACGCTGACGGTGGCCTGCTCCTGGATTCCGCGGCTGCTCGGCCCCATGGGCCGGCACATGACCGGCCTGGCCGTCACGCCCAGGGCCCTGATCCAGGGTTTCGAGATGGGCACCAAATCGGCCCTGGGCATTGGCGCGGCCTGCGCCTGCGTGGGCTTCGTGCTGGGCATCACCACCCTCACCGGCATGGGCTTCAAGTTCTCCGCCTTCGTGCTGGACCTCTCGGGCGTGGCGGCGCAGTGGGTGCACGGCTTTGACGTGATGGGCTGGTTCGATCTCAAGCAGATCACCATCCTCTTTGGCCTGCTGTTCACCGCCATCGCTTGCATCATCATGGGCTCGGGCGTGCCCACCACGCCCACTTACATCATCCTGGCCTCCATCGTGGCGCCGGCGCTGGCGCAGCTGGGCGTGCCGCAGCTGGCCACCCACTTCTTCGTCTTCTACTACGGCGTACTGGCCGACGTGACACCCCCTGTGGCGCTCGCAGCCTTTGCCGCCGCCGGCATCGCGCGCAGCGAGCCCATGCGCACGGGCCTCACGGCCTTCAGGCTGTCCATGGGCAAGGCGCTGGTGCCCTTTGCCTTCGTCTACGCGCCGGCCCTGCTGTTCGTGAAATTCGAGCCCTTGAGCTTTGCCATCGCGCTGGCTGGTGCGGTGGTGGCCATCATGGGGCTGGGGGCGGCCTACACCGGCTACTGCCGGCGGCCCATCGGGGTGCCCGCCTTCCTGGGGCTGAACCTGCTGTCGCTGTCGCTGGTCTTCGGCCACCCCACGGTCACGCTGGTGGCCGGCAGCGCCGTGCTGGCCATCCTGGCCTGGCACGCACGGCCTGGTGGTCCGGACGATCAGGCAGCCAGCGCCTCGCGCGGGGCCTCCTGAAGCGCGGCCTCGAAGGCGTCCAGCGGCACGGGGCGGCCGTACAGGTAGCCCTGGTACTTCAGACAGCCCAGGGCCTGCAAGGCGTCGCGTTGCGCTGCGGTCTCTACGCCCTCGGCAATGACGTCCAGCCCCAGGGCGCTGGCCATCATGACGATGGAGCTCGCGATCGCCGCCTCGCCAGGGCCACCAGGCAGCACCTCGACGAACGACTTGTCGATCTTCAGGCACTGGATGGGCAGCCTTCTGAGGTTGCCCAGCGAAGACTGCCCGGTGCCGAAGTCGTCCATCGACAAGGAGATGCCCAGCGCTCGCACGCTGTGCATGCGGCGCACCACCTCCTCCAGGTTGCGGATCACCAGGCCCTCGGTGAGCTCCAGGTGCAGGCGTGACGGGTCAAAGCGGCCCGCCTCGACCAGGCCGCTCAAATGCTCGACGAAACCGGCCTGCACGAACTGCAGCGGGCTGACATTCACCGCCAGGGTCAGATGCCGCGCCAGGGGGTCGTCCTGCCAGCGCGCCAGCTGTGCACAGGCGCCCTCGATGACCCAGGCCCCCAGCGGCATGATCAGGCCGGTCTCCTCGGCCAGCGGGATGAATTCCATGGGTGACACCCAGCCGCGCTGCGGGTGACGCCAGCGCAACAGGATCTCGGCGCCCACCACCCGGCCGCTGGTGTCCACCTGCGCCTGGAAGAAGGGCACGATGGCGCCCAGCGGAAGCGCATCGCGCAAATCGGCCTCCAGCCCCGTGCGGCGCGTCAGGCTCTCCAGCATCGAAGGCTCGAAGAAGACGACCCGGTTGCGCCCGGCCAGCTTGGCCTGGTACATGGCTGTGTCGGCGCGCTGCTCCAGCTCCCCCCGGGACAAGCCCTTGCCCTGGAACACCACGGCACCGAAGCTGCCCGACACGTGGAACTCGCCGCAGGACAGCTCGAAAGGCCGCTCCAGGCTGAGCCTGCACTTCTCGGCCACACGGCCGGCCTCCTGCTGGGCCACGTCGGGGTCGGCGTTCAGCGCCTCCAGCACGATGACGAATTCGTCGCCGCCCTGGCGCGCCACGGTGTCGGTGGAGCGCACGCACTGGGTCAGGCGCTGGGCCACCTGCACCAGCAGCTCGTCACCCAGGGCGTGGCCGCGGGTGTCGTTGAGCACCTTGAAGTTGTCCAGATCGATGAAGAACAAGGCCCCGCGCTGCCCGCTGCGCGAACCCGTCAGCAGGGCCCGGTCCACACGCTCGCGCAGCAGGCGCCGGTTGGGCAAGGTGGTCAGGGGGTCGTAGAAGGCCAGGCGGTTGATGCGCTCCTCGGCCGCCTTGCGCTGCGACACGTCGCGCAAAAAGGCCACCAGCAGCCCGTGATCGACTGCGGTGACCGTGATTTCCAGGTCGATCCAGTGGCCATCGCGGCGGCGGTGGCGCGTCTCGAAACGCTCGTTGCCGGCCTTCAGGATGCGCTGGATCTGCGCGCGGATGCGGTCCTGGGTGGCCACCGCCTCGAAGTCGGCGATCTTCATGCGCATGACCTGCTCGCGGGGCAGATCGACCATCCTGCAGTAGGCGTCGTTCAACTCGACGAAGCGGCCCTCGCTGTCCAGCACCCAGTAGCCATCGTTGGAGCTGTCGATGGCCTGCACGGCGCGGCGCGCACTCAGCCGCAAGCGACGCTCCCAGGGGATGACGATGGCACCCACCAGCGCGGCCGTCAGCAGCGCACCCCCCGCGGCCTTCCACCCCTCGCCGGCGTCCAGAGGCATCCCCTGCACGAACGCCAGAGCGGCCATGGAACCACAGAACACGGCCATCAGCAACAGCAGGGCAAAGCGCATGGGGTGTTCGGTGGAGATGTAGAGCTGGCGGTGCTTGCCCACGCTGGGCGCTGGCGCTGCAGGCCCCCGAGTCGAAGCGGGCCGAGTATAGAAAGCCAGGGGCCTTGATCCTGGGCACCACCGCATTGCGGGCATGGGCACAAGATCGGTCCACGATGGCCCGCACCCCCGGCACAGGACTGTCCACGGAGCAGGCCGCGCAGCGCCTGCGCGACGAGGGGCCCAACGAGCTGCCGCGGGCCCCGCGGCGCACCTTCGCGCGCATCGTCCTGGAAGCCGGCCGCGACCCGATGTCGCAGTTTCTGCTGGCCGGCGTGGCCATCTACCTTGTGCTGGGCGACCTGCCCGAAGCGCTGGTGCTGGGGGTGTTTGTCCTGGTCACCATCGGACTGTCGGTGGTGCAGCAGCAGCGCACGGAGCGCGTGCTGGAGGCCTTGCGCGAACTCGCCAGCCCCCGGGCCCTGGTGCTGCGCAGTGGCGTGCAACTGCGCATCCCGGGCCGGGAGGTGGTACGCGGCGACCTGCTGCTGCTGGGCGAAGGGGACCGGGTGGCGGCCGATGGGGTGCTGCTGTCAGCCCACGCCCTGGAGACCGACGAGTCCTTGCTGACGGGGGAGTCGGTGCCGGTGCGCAAGGTGGCGTCCGGGCCGACCCCTCAGGCCCTGCTGGAGGTGCCGCCCGGGCCCGCACAACCTGGCGGCGATGACGAGCCGCGGGTCTGGGCCGGGTCCGTCGTGGTCAAGGGTCAGGGCCTGGCGCAGGTGACCGCCACCGGGCCAGCCAGCGCCATGGGGCGGATCGGCCACGCGCTGGGCCGCATCGAGACCCCCGAGACGCCCTTGACGCTGCAGACGCGCCGTCTGGTGCGTGGCGCCGCCGTGGCGGGCGCGGCGGCCAGCGCCCTGTTCGTGCTGGTCTTCGGTCTCACCCGGGGCGACTGGCTGGGCGCCTTGCTGGGCGGGGTGACGCTGGCCATGTCGCTGTTGCCCGAAGAGTTCTCACTGATCCTGACCGTGTTCATGGCCATGGGCGCCTGGCGCCTGTCGCACGAGCGCGTGTTGGCGCGCCGGCCCGCGGCCATCGAGGCGCTGGGCGCTGCCACCGTGCTGTGCACCGACAAGACCGGCACCCTGACCTGGAACCGCATGGCCGTGGCCGAACTGGCCGTGCCTGACGGCACCACCCTGCGCCTGTGGCAGGCGCCCCAAGCGGGCGCCACGGCGCTCCTGCCCGAGCCCTTTCACGCCCTCGTCCAGGCAGCGGTGCTGGCGAGTCAGCCCGAACCATTCGACCCCATGGAGCGGGCCCTCCACGCCCTGGGCTTGGAGCAGCTCGACGCAGCCCATGGGCGTGAAGGCTGGGAACTGGTGCACGCCTGGGGCCTCACGCCCGAGCTGCTGGCCATGTCCCACGCGTGGCAGGCGCCCGGGCCCGCCGCGCCGACCATCTCTGCCAAAGGTGCGCCCGAGGCCATCGCGGCACTCTGCCGTCTGCCCGCGGCGCAAGCGGCCGCCTGGCAGCAAGCCGCACAGGCTCTTGCTGCGCGCGGCCGCCGGGTGCTGGGTGTGGCCCGGGCGGCGGCAGCAGCAGGCACGCGCTGGCCCGCCACGCCGCACGGCTTTGACTTCCAGCCGCTGGGGCTGGTGGCCCTGGCCGACCCCCTGCGCCCCGAGGTGCCCGCAGCGGTGGACGAGTGCCGGCGCGCCGGTGTGCGCGTGGCCATGGTCACTGGCGACCACCCGTCCACCGCGCTGGCCATCGCGGCCGAGGCCGGCATCGACACCTCGGGTGGGGTGCTCACTGGCGCCGAGATCGAAGGCCTGGACGAGCCCGCGCTGCGCGCGCGGGCGCTCAAGACCAGCGTATTCGCCCGCGTGATGCCGCAACAGAAGCTCAAGCGGGTGCAGTACCTGAAGGCCGGAGGCGAGGTGGTGGCCATGACGGGCGACGGCGTGAACGACGCGCCGGCGCTGAAGGCCGCGCACATCGGCATCGCCATGGGCCGGCGCGGCACCGATGTGGCGCGCGAGGCCGCCAGCCTGGTGCTGATGGAGGACGACTTCGGCGCCATCGTCAAGGGCCTGCGCATGGGCCGGCGCATCCTGGACAACGTGCGCAAAGGCATGGTCTTCGTGCTGGCTGTGCACGTGCCCATCGCCGGCCTGGCGCTGCTGCCCCTGCTGGCCGGCTGGCCCCCGCTGTTCACCCCCGTGCACATCGCCTTCCTGGAGCTGGTGATCGACCCGGTGTGCGCCATCGTCTTCGAGGCCGAGGGCGACGAGGACGACGTGATGGCCCGCCCGCCACGCGACCCGGCCGCGCCCGTGGTGTCGCGCGCCCTGGTGGGTGTGGGGCTGTGGCAGGGCGGCGCCGCGCTGGCAGTGCTGGGCGGGCTGTACGCGGCCCTGGCCCTGGCGGGTGAGGCGCCCGATGAGGTCCGGGCCGTGGTGTTTGCCGCACTCGTCGGCACGGTCACGGTGCTGGTGCTGGCCAACCGCTGTTTCAGCCTGCCGCTGGCAGCCTCTTTACGCCGGCCCAATCCCGCACTCTGGGGGGTGATGGCGGCCAGCGCCGGCCTGCTGGGCCTGGCCATGGCGGTACCCGGGCTGCGCACGCTGTTCGGGTTTGCCCTGCCCCCGGGCCTGATGCTGGGCGTGGCCGCCCTGGCCTGCCTGGTGCTGCTGCCCCTGCTGGGCCGCATGGCCCGGCGGCCGGCCTGACCAGACGCCGCAGGCGGCGGCTATCGCCCGAGAAGTTGAATACCTTGGTCAGAACGACCGGTACTGCGTAAACTCAAGCGATCGCTTCGCACCCCCAGTGAGCCGTGGGCCCCGCGCCCACCCTGCATGAACAAACCGCCAGACAGACTCCCCCTGCGGGCAGAAAGGTCCAGCCGGCCCGCCTGGCGGCGGTTGCATGTGCGCATTGCGGGGCTGTTTCTCATCCTGCTGCTGCTGGTGCAGGCGGTGGGCCTGGTGGCCTTGCGGCAGTCCATCGAAACCCGTGCAGAGCGGGAGATCGCCACCGGCCTGCGCACGGCCGAGGCGGTGACGCAGCGCCTGCTCGCCCAGGCCTCGCAAAAGCACACCGAGGGCCTGCTGCTGCTGACCTCGGACCTCGCCTTCAGAAGTGTGCTGGCCGGCACCGACAAGACCGCGCTGACCGAAGCGCTCACCCGCCAGGGGGAGCGTCTGGGCGCCACCCAGACCGTGTTCACCGACAAGGACCGAAAGCTCGTGGCCTCCAGCAAGCACGACGCGGCCCAATTCTTCGCGATGGTGCGCACCAGCCTCAACCTGCGATCTGATGCGCCCGACGCCCAGATGGGCATCCTCGATGGACTGCCCTACCAACTGATCAGCGTGCCGGTGCTCACGCCACAGCTGATGGGTCATGTGTCCATGAGTTTCCCGCTCACGGCAGACCTCATGCAGGACGTGACCAGCCTGTCGTCAGCCCGGATGGTGCTGCTGGCGCGCCCGCGCGGTCAGGCTGACTGGAAGCCCCTGTCGGTGGGTGAGGCCGGCCGCACGCTGGACCCCACGGTGCCGGTCAAGGCCGCTGACGGTGGTGGCGTGAAGCTCAATGGGGAGCAGCACCTGGGGCGGTTGCTGCCGCTGGTGCTGGACGACAATACCGAGGTGGCCGCATGGTTGCTGCGCTCGGTGGACGAGGTCATGGGCCCGTCACGCAATCTGCAGTGGACCCTGCTGCAGATCACTTTCTGGGGCGTGGTGGTAATGGCCGCCGGCAGCCTGCTGATGGCGCGCCGCGTGACGGTGCCGCTGACCCAGTTGACCGCCAGCGCCGAGCGCCTGGGCCAGGGTGACTTCGCAACGGCAGTGCCTGCGGCCGGCGCCGACGAGGTGGGCGATCTGGCAGCCAGTTTCGAGTCCATGCGGCAGGCCGTGCAAGCCCGGGAAGCGGAGATCCGAAAGCTCGCCTACTGGGACCCGCTGACAGGACTGCCCAATCGCGCGCAGTTCAGTGAAGCCATCGCGGCGCTGCTGGCCAAGACCTCTGCGCGCAATGAGCCCTGCGCTGTCCTGATGATGGACCTGGACCGCTTCAAGCTCATCAACGACGTGCTGGGCCCGAGCTTCGGCGACCGCGTGCTCAAGCGCATCGCCGCCCGCCTGAGCGAGGGCCTGCTGCGCGAAGGCGATGCCCTGGCCCGACTGTCAGGCGATGAATTCGCGTTCTGCCTGCCGGGCCTGGGGACAGCGCAGGCCATGGAAGTGGCGCAGCGCATCCGCAACGTGCTGGAGCGCCCGCTCACGCTGGAAGACCAGACCGTGGATGTCAGCGGCAGCATCGGGCTGGCGATGAGCCCGGACCATGGCCGGGAGGTGGACCTGCTGCTCACCCGGGCCGAGGTGGCGATGTACGCCGCCAAGGAAAGGCGCCTGGGCGTGCTCGCCTACGACCCGGGGCTGGACAGCAGCAGCGCGTACTCCGTGTCCCTGTTGACCGAGCTGCGCGCCGCCCTGGATGGCGGGCAGTTGCAGGTGTACTTGCAGCCCAAGGTGAGGTTCACCGACGGCCAGGTCATCGGCGCCGAGGCCCTGCTGCGCTGGCAGCACCCGCAGCGCGGGCTGGTGCCGCCCAACGAGTTCATCCCCTTTGCGGAACACAGCGGCTTCGTGCGCCTGCTGACCGCCTGGATGATCGAGCACACGGCGGCTTACGCCAACACGATGGCCGCCACCTGGCCCGAGATGAAGTTCGGTGTCAACCTGTCGGCCCGAGACCTGCTGGACCATGACTTCCCCGAAAAGGTGCGCAGCCTCGCGCAGGGGCGTGGGATGGACCTCAGCCATCTCACACTGGAGATCACCGAAAGCTCGATCATGGACGACCCAGAGCGGTCCTTGCAGATCCTGCTGAAATTGCGCCAACTCGGCGTGCGTCTGTCCATCGACGACTTCGGCACCGGCTACTCGTCCCTGGCCTACCTCAAGCGTCTGCCGCTGAACGAACTCAAGATCGACCGCAGCTTCGTGATGTCCATGCAGACCGATGAGGCCGACGTGAAGATCGTGCGCTCCACCATCGAACTGGCCCACAACCTGGGCCTGTCGGTGGTGGCCGGAGGGATCGACTCGCCCGACGCTTTCGCCC
>CAYSOD010000023.1:1975-17670 GCA_964432385.1 uncultured Rubrivivax sp. | reverse complement strand
CGCCCATGCTGTTCGGCATGCCCCAGGAAGTACAGGATGCGCTGGCAGCGGGCGTGCCCTTCCCCAGTCGTCTGGGTACACCGCAGGACTACGCCAAGCTGGTGAAGCACATCATCGAGAACGACATGCTCAACGGCGAGGTGATTCGGTTGGACGGGGCGATTCGGATGGCGCCGAAGTGAGGCAGAGTGTCACTCGGTTCAACATCCCGATTCGTTTTTGATTGTCCAATTTACCCGCAAGGGAATCGACCAGAAGGGGTTTGGTTTGGCTCAGATCGTTGCCGCTTTCGCTGTACCGATGGCGATGCACAGGCTGGAGGCCTGCGAGTCACTGAACGGTGAGTTGGAAGACCTCTTCCTGAAACGTTCCCAGGCCGGTGATCGATACCGCAACCTCACGCCCATCGTTGACCGCAACGGTCCTTTGTTCGAGAGCAACTTCCATCTCTTCGACTGGCCAGAGCCGTGCATCGCGCGGCTACGCGACTTCTGCATTTCCTCCCTGTACGGCGTCATTGCGGAGCTGAACGGATATGACGATACGACACTGCAACGCCTGCATATGGCGCTTGAATCCTGGTACCACCTCACCGGCAAGGGTGGCTACTTCGGAGTCCACAACCATGCGCTGCATGCCTGGTCTGGCGTGTACTGCGTCAAGCACGAAGGAGACGACCCGAGCAGCCTCAGCGGCCGATTGACCTTTGTGCATCCCAACGCTCAGGCCGCCATGTACGTCGACAAGTCCAGCTCGCAGATTCGCGCACCTTATGGATTCGGCCCAGTGAGTCTGAGACTGAAGGCCGGTGACCTCGTTATCTTCCCCTCGTGGCTGCTTCACCACGTGCAGCCCTACGAAGGAGAAGGCCACCGGATCACGGTGGCCTTCAATGCCAGGTTCAGGTTTCAGGACAACTGACTGTTGTCCTGACAGTCCGCTGATCTGGCCGCGCAAGCGGCAAGCGCAGCCTCAAGGCGCGAGAGAGGCCTCAAGAAACTTCAGGATGCTTTCGTGCAGGCGAGCACGGTTGGCGGTGACGCCGTAGCCGTGCCCCTCACCCTTACCCACGAAGTATTCCTTGACCGGGTTTCCGGCGGCCTGGAGTGCGTCCGCCATCCGCTTGGCCTGGGCTGGTGGGGTGCGTGTGTCGGCGTCGCCCACGTACATGAAGACCGGCACCTTGATCTTGTCGGCGTGGCTGATGGGCGAGATGCTCTTGACCAAGGGTTCGTCGATGTCGTTGGCCCCTATGACCTTCAACCAGAAGGCTCTGGAGGCGGGGTTCGCGGCGTAGTCGGCCTTGGTCTGCTGGAACTGCAGATCGGTCACGGGCAGTCCGGATATGGCACACCGGAAGGGATTTGAGGGCCTGACCAGCGCCTGCAAGGCTGCATAGCCACCATAACTGGCCCCAGAGATGCACATACGTTTCGGATCAGCGAACCCCGCCGACACCGCCCAAGCGGCAGCGTCCTCATGGTCGTCCAGCATCTGACGGCCATAAGTGCCGAAGCCAGCGTAGTAGATCGATGACCCCAGCTCGGGCGTGATCCTGAAGTTCGGCAACACCACTGCATACCCTCTGGACGCCAGGATCTGGGCCTCAAGCACGCCAAACGACACACCGAACCGTCCTCCAGACACCACGTCACGCGCAAACGGGCCCCCATGGATATGGACGATGGTGGGCAAACGCTCTCCCTCCTTGTGATTGGGCGGCAGCACGTAGTACGACGGAATCTCCAGGCCGTCGCGGGTCTTCAATCTGAAGGGGCGAACCGCCGCAAGTCTCCCCTCGAGCCAGGGTCTGGCGGGTCCAATCTCTTCCAAACGACGCGCCTCGGAATCGAAGAGGTAGAAGCGACCAGGCGATCGGTCGGAAAACGACGAGATCACAAAGCGCTTGCTTGGCGCTGAGATGGAATTGGTTCGGCCAGGTAATGCCGCATCGATCGCGGCCTGCATCTTCCCGGCGGCGTCATCGAGCCATACGGTTTGCAAGGTGTCCGCATCCACACGAATGCCAAGCAATCGGCCGGTGCCTGGTTCACGTACCAGGCTGGACAAGGTCTCGCCCATGGGCGATGCGCCCAGGTCGTATTGAGGATGCTGAGCCACCTGCTCAATGATCTGCTGCTTTTCCGGGTCGTACCGGAAGATGGCCATGTTGTTCCGGCCCTCGTTGCTCGAAATGAGCAAGGTCTTGCCGTCAGCCTCAAAAGCCAGTGGCACGAAGGCCGGGGGCTTGGTGGTGTCAAACCTGTTGATCTCCTTCCAGGGAGCATCCGCACTGCTGCGGTAATAGGTGTGCAGCATGGTGCTGGCACCACGGCCACGGGCCACGGCGACACGCGGCACGTTGTTGCCGTCCATGATCCACCGACCAATGCGATCAGCAGGACGGCCCGGGGTGTAGAGGCGATAGCGCCCGTTGAGCAAGTTCAACCGGAATAGCTCGATTGAATCGTCAGTCCCAAACGCTCCCGCGGCAATGATCTCTTCGGTGGTCCCTGGAATCGACGCTTGATACTGCAACAGCACGAAACCGCCACCCTGGCTGCGGTCCAGCTGGCGCGCCGTACGTGCCAGCTGCCGAAAGTCCTGCCCCTCCCGCGAAATGGTGAAGAAGCCACCAGCCGCTGGTGAATCCTGCCCGGACGGGGCATTCACCTGGATGGCAGAAAACACGAGCCGCTCATCCCCCACCCAACGCACCTGCCCGACGTCAATGTCATCGAAGTTGGTGATGGCCGCCGAAGTCCGCTTTTCCAGGTCGATGATGACCAGATTCAAGCGCCCTGCGGCAGCACGCGTGGTGGCCAGATACCGTCCGCTCGGAGAGGCCAGCATCTCCGTGAACTGCGGCCGCCGGACAAACTCCTCGACCGTGGGAATGCCCGCCTGAGGCGGACTTCCGGTCTGGGCCAGTGCCGTGGTTGCAGCAGTGCCCAAACCAAAGCCCATGACAGCAAACATCAAACAGCAGCGGCGGGTCCATGACCCAGAAACCTTCAACATGGCACTAACCCTTGAACCTGGAATTGCCCAACAAGTCGCCTCTCGAACCAGCGTGATGACGGCTGATGAGGCGACACTTTCAAAGTTGATGGTAACCACGATCGAACACTCTGAACATCTCCATGACCTTCATGACTTCAGGGCATCCACGATCCAAGCAACCTGACCACCGGGCACCTCAAGTGATGAAAGACCGACACCTTGGAACCCGGCCGATACGAGATCGCTGCCCATTCTCTGGAGGTCAACCTGGCTGAGAGCCACAGACCTCATGGCATTCAGGCGCGACCTCTCGGCGCTGTATGCGGCACGTAGCTCGACCAGGCGCCTGAGCCCGGATTCCAGATTGCCTTGATTCGCTTCTTGAACCATCTGCCGGGAAATCATCAGCCACTCATACAAGGGCCCCGCCCGGTTGCCGCGGTCTTCCAAAGGTGATTTGAGGCGGTTCACGGCTTCATTGAATTCGTCCCGCTCAAACAGCCCGTGCATCATGCGCTCCATGGGGTCCGCTGGTGCTGACACCTTGGCCTTGATCAAAGCTGCCACGCGTTCAGGAAAGTCGAGCTCGTCCAGGATCAGGGCCAGATCGCTCTGTCCCAATGAGGACTGCGTATCAATCACCGACCCCTGGGCATGCATCACGACATGCAACCTTCCGCCACGGGGCAGCCACTGCGCGCAACAACTCGCTCGCAAGTCCGACCGGACATACTCAAGACCGAAGTTGCTGATCAGCGCATTGACCCCTCCCCCAGGCGGCGTCAGCTGTTCGAAGGGCTGACCGAACCATGGCTCCATGCGCTCCATGTCCTGCAGTGTTTCGCTCGGTATCTGTGCTTGATCGATGCAGTGCCACAGCGGCTTCGAAGCCGCGTCCATTCCGGCCATCAAGAGGCGAGCCAACACGGCCGGGCCACTGCCCACATCAGCCACGGAAGCTGTGTTGCGCAACCAAGAGCATTGGTCCGTCCAGTGCCCCCGCAGTGCAAGTGCGGCAGGGTCTTCGCCCAACAAGTCCCAGGAGCCCTGGCGGGTGCCCGCCCAAAGCGCTGCCCAGGGATCTTCGGGCGCTGTAGCTGCCGTTGGGTCTTCAGACATCTTCGCCCCTCCCAGGCAGCAATCGATCGCACTCAATACTCGACACTGCCTTGATCAGGCAGCGGAAAGCCTCGCGTTCCGCAAGGGTCAAGGCAGGGTGCCAGGCATCCATCAGCAAGATGCCCCTTGGCATGCTGCTTGGATTCACCGCGGAATGTTCGAAGGTGTCGTCGAACACCAGGGGCTCACCCTCTACCCATTCGTGATGGCCCACCTGCGTCAATTCCAGCCGACAGCCGGGCGGCACGCGCAGCGGAAGATGAATCACCACTCTGGCGTTGGTAACACCATGGTGCGGCTCGATTCGCGACCCAGGTTGAAGGACGGAAAAGCAGATTTCGGGCGACTGACCCTCGATGCGGCAGAGGTCCATGGAGTCCAGCAGCGCAGACGTCGCCGGGCACTGCTGATGGGCATCGTCAAAACGCTGCCCATGGCGGTAGAAGAAGAAGGCATCCCACGAAGCACCCGTTCCCCCCGTCACGTAACCATCGACGGTGCCGGGACCCGCGTGGCCGAGGAACGGCTTCAAGGCTCGAGGCTCATTCAAAACGCGATCGAACTCTGCTTGCACCTCCGGATAGCCGCGGCGCAAGGCTGAGACCAGGGGGTGACTCTGCGGATCCAAGAAGCCGGCCGTTCCGAGTCCTGGAATGAACATCACCTTCGGCCGCTGAGTCGCATGGCTGGAGAAGACGCTGGCCTCACCGAGATAACCCGCCAAAGCGCGCTCGATTCTGAAAATCCGCTGCCGACCATGTTGCTGGCGAAGATCATCTAACGACGACTTCAGGTACGCGGCTCGTGCATCGCGCATGCGTAGCGCCTGCGCCTTGAAGCTGTCGTCATCGCCTATCCCCAGAATCCGCATGGCCCGCGCGTCCAGCACGCCTTCCTGACGCCGGGACGCCAGGCCCCAGCTGTTCAGAGAGGCCACGATTTCCTCCGCTTCCTGCATCCAAAGTGAGTGCAGCAGGATCAGGTAAACAAACCCTGAGCCCGCGGTCGGCATTGAGTACAGGTTTTGAAGTACCCGATCTCGATCAGGACCTTCAGCCCTGCCGATGCTGTGAAGTGATCCAAGGTCGTCTTGCCAACCTTCCTTCTGCCCAGATACGCTCTCAAGTTGCAGCCGCAAGCCTTCGGCCATTGAATGTCTCCCCTGGTGCACACCCGTCCGAGAAGTGACGACGGGCGGGTCGGCAATGGAAAGGGGGCCCGAAGGCCCCCCGAGATGGCAAGCGTCAACTCGCCAATCAGAACGCCTGCGACAGGCGCACGTAGATCTGACGCCCCAGCGCGTCATAAAGACTGAAGTTCCAGGGCCGACCGTCGTAGGAGATCAGCTCTGGCTTCTTGCCTTCCAGGTTGATGACACCCACCGACAGGGTGGTCTTGGTGGGATGACGGTAGGTCAGGCTCAGATTGGCCGTGGTGTAAGACTTCGTGTCGATGTCGCGCTGAGCACCGATGTGGTTGACCGCCAACACGGTGGTCAGCCGGTTCCACGTCCAGATGTTGCTCAGGCTCCAGCGCTCCTTGGGCGCGCCCTGCTCGCCCACCAAGTTGGCACCACCGTTCAACGTGTACTTGTCTACCACGCTGTATTGCAGCTGGTTCTGCAGACGGCCCATGGTGCCCAGCTTGAAGTCCGTCTTCACGCTCAGGTCGTAACCCTGAGTGTCCACGGTACCTTCGTTGATGGAGCCACGGACGATCTCGATGATGCCTCCGGTGACCGGATCACGCTTGACGGAGAACGCGGCAGGCACCGGGCCGAGAGCGGGGTTGGCAGAGCGGTTGATGATGGTCTGAGCCGACATGGCCGTGATGCGGCCGTCGATCTTGATCTTGTAAGCATCAAGGCTCACGCTCAGCCAATCGGTGGCGTCAAAAACGATTCCCAGCGAGTTCTGCTTGGACGTCTCTGGCCCGAGTCCCGGGTTTGCGATGATCGTCGCATCCACCTGAATCTGCGGTTGGGTGCTGTCGATCACGCCATCGTTGTTGGCATCTCCGCACTGGGCTGGCGTGCGTCCAAAGGCCTTGCAGGTCCTGAGATCGGTCACCGAGTCAGCAGAGAAAGAGGGCTTCTGCGTCAGAGCATCCAGTGTCGGGGCACGGAAGCCTTCTCCGTAGGAGCCACGAACCGTCAGCTTCTTCATCGGCTGCCAGCGAGCGGCCACCTTAGGAGAGAACGAACTGCCATTGCCACCAGGACCGTTCTTGTAGGAATCCGACCGGCCGGCGAAAGTCAGCTCAAGATCCTTTCGCAAGGGCACCGCGATTTCGAAGAAACCAGAGTTGACCTCTCGAGATCCGGCAGCAGAATTGCCTGCAGAGCCCTCGATGATGCCCGCTTCGGACTGCGGGTCGTAGATGTCAGCGTAGGTCTCCTTGCGTGTTTCGAAACCGATCAAGCCCGTCACTGAACGACCACCGATCTTGAACAGGTCCATCGATGCCGTCGCATACATCTCGCGCGAGCGCCAGAGATCGTCACGAGAAATCGTCGACTTCACGCTGTTCAGCACATCGGCAGGGTTGCCGAACGGATTGAAGATGTCGTACTTGCCGCTGGTGATGGCTTGCTCCAGGAGCGGACGTACGATGTAGTTCTTGCCCATCTCCAGGTAGCTGTACTTTTCCACCCGGAAACCCGCGTCCACATCAACTTTGTTGAACAACCGGCCCTTCACTCCGGTCAGCAACGAACTGACCGTCGCATCAGTGTCCGTGTCCCGGGGGCCCGCCGCAGCCATGCGATGACGCAAGGACAGGCCCAAGGGGCTTGCGGCGGCCAGGCCTGGCGTGGCTGCCGTGATGGTCTTGTAAGCGGGGCTGGCGGGAGCCAGGGTCACCTGCACCGGGGTCGGTGCATAACGGCCGAAGCTCGTGATGTTGGCGATCGATGAGGAGGCGTACACGCTCCAGTCATCATTGATGTTGAACTCGCCGTTCGCAAAGACCGACCGGTTGCCGATAGCAGCCTCATTGGCCGCAATCGCGTTGAAGTTGAAGGAGCAGGTGTTGTTCGCCGCACCGGGTGCCGTGAACCAAAAGTTGTTCTTGGTGCAATCAAAGCCAGGAACAGGAGTGAAAGCGCCCGTCGGCCCTCCTGCGGCATTCAACCGACGATAGTTATTGCCGAACGACGATACGCCCTGCACATCCCCGCCAGGCTGATCGCGCGTGAAGATCATGCCCCGATCGTTCATCGACACGCCAGCAAACACACGCCCCTTGGCTCCCGAGGCGCCAAACAGGATTGAGGCTTCTTTGGTGTCGCCACCCACCACCTGCGGATTGCCCTCACCGTAGGTGATCTGCATGCCGTTGAAATTCTTACGGGTGATCACGTTGACGACGCCGCCAATGGCGTCTGACCCGTACACCGCAGAGGCACCATCAGACAGGATCTCAATGCGCTCCACTGCGGCAAGCGGGATCTGGTTCAAGTCCTGGGATTGGCCCGAAAAAGGCGCTTTCGAGATGCGGCGGCCGTCAACCAAGACCAACGTGCGGTTCGAACCCAGACCACGCAGGTCAATGTCCGAAAGAGCCTGAGCAGAGTTACCAGATTGCGGCTTCGTGTTGCCGAAAGAAGCAAAGGGCGTGTCTCGCATCAGCTCGGCGACCGACACCTGCCCGCTGGCTTCGATGGCAGCACGGTCAATCACTGTCACCGGCAAAGCGCCTTCAGTCTGGGCTCGCTTGAGTCGCGAACCGGTCACTTCGATGCGTTGGTCATTGCTGGACTGCTGGGCCATCGCACCAGTGGCCAGAACCGCGCCGCCAAGAGCCACCAGGGCTGCCGAACAGATCTTGCTCTTCTTGAACATAAGTTCTCCTGAGAAGGTGTGGGACAAAAACACTGCAGACGCAGCCTCTACGAAAAAGCTGAAGCAGGTCTAGGTGTCATGATTTTGACCTTGCTGGCCAGTGCGTTGGCTCCGGGAAGTCCCCCGATGAAGACTGCCGCAAGTTCAGTTGATGAGAAAATACCTCATGTTGCTTCAATAAATTATTGATACGCATAGAGTTTTTCTTTTGTAAAGGCTTCGGCCCACCCAAACTACCGCGTAGATGCACCCAAATTCCCTTCACAAAAGTTGATCAAACGTTGGAAATGAGCAACGTTCACCGGCCAAAGACCCGTCGCAGACGTCCGAATCCACACCATCCACCTCACGGGTGCCGCAGCACCGCACCACTGGCGGTGGCTGCACCGACTGCACTCCTGACTAACAGGAGAGTTGTCGGAAAATCCCACAGCCGTTTCTGTCGGGCATCACTGGCGTTGAGCTACCGAATAGACAGCGCTACAGGGCGGCCTCGATCACCGAGCGCATCGCCTCGGGCTTCTCGGCAGGCTCGAAACGCCTCACCACCTGCCCATCGCGCCCGATCAGAAACTTGGTGAAGTTCCACTGGATGGCACCATCAGACGCCGGCCCCAGCGCCTGAGCCTTCATCCACTGCCACAGCGGATGCGCCTGGGCACCGTTGACCTGCACCTTGGCCATCATCGGAAAGCTCACGCCATAGTTCTTTTGGCAGAACGCCGCGATCTCTTCGTTGCTGCCCGGGTCCTGGCCCGCGAACTCGTTGCTGGGGAAGCCGATCACCGTCAGGCCGCGGCCCTGCAAGTCCTTCCACAAGGTCTCCAGCCCGGCGAACTGGGGCGTCAGGCCACAGGCACTGGCGGTGTTGACCACGAGCAGCACGCGGCCGCTGAAGGCCGACAGGGCCTGGGGCTGACCGTCGATGGTGTTTGCAGAAAAATCGTGGGCCAGGGTGTTGCTCATGGGTTTCGCCTCGTAGCGCAATGAAACTGATGTGATGGTTTGATCCTATCGATGGACCAATCCTCTTGCAGGCGCTGGGGCTTGGGCAGCCCACCCGAGTTCAAGGCGCTGCGGCCGCTGCCCCCCCACCAATCCACACCTTCTCCAGGGAAACCGCGGCCCAGACTCAACGCCGCGCAATCAGCAACGATCCCTTTTCCAGCGGATTCAGATCGACCCTCTGGGTACTGGAGAACCCCGCTTCGTCGAGCCAGCCCTGGTACTCGGCCTGGCTGTAAGTGCGGGTGCCCGTCTCAAAGAGCAGCGTGAGCCGAAAGGCCGCATGGAAGGCGTTCAACGGAGTGCCTGCCAGGTAGTCGTGCACCACCAGAATGCCACCAGGGCGCAGGCACCGGGCGATCTCGGCGATGACGCGCCGGTTGTCCGCGGGCTGCTGGTTGTGCCCTACCGACAGGTACAGCACGATGTCATGGCCCTCTCCCCAGCCCAGATCGAGCACGTTACCGGCACGGGTGCTGATGCGCTCGGACAGGCCGGCTGCGGCGATGGAGGCCGGCGTGTCGGTCAAGGCGCTGGGCAGGTCCACGATGACCGCCTGCAACTGCGGGTGGTGCCGGCAAAAGCGCATGGCATGCAGACCGTGCGAGCCTCCCAGGTCCAGCAGCCGACGATGCTCAGGCCCCACGGGGGTGTGGGTGATCAGGTCAGGTCCCAAATCCTGAGCAAACGCGTGCATGTAACGGGAGAACAGCGGCCCGAGATGGGGCTCCACGGCCATGCGGTCCCACAGGGTCTGGCTGGGCCGGCCCGTCTTCACGGCGCGGTCCAGATCGCCCATCATGGCCCAGGCCTCGTGCGTCCACAGCGCCCCGGGCGTGTAGTCGATGACACCGGCACTCGTCAGCCAGCGCTGGGTGCTATCGGTGTTGGCGTAGGTACCGTCCTGATGCCGGAGGTAACCGAGTGCCACCAGAAAGTCCGCCAGCGTGCGCACACCGGCCTTATCAGACCCTGTGCGGTCGCCGAGCGCCGCCTCGTCCAGCGGACCCGCGGCCAAGGCCTCGAACAGCCCGAGCCTGGCCGCCGCCACGATGGCGGCCGACTTCATCATGGGCATGTAGATGTCCAGCATCGGCAATTCGGCCGTGCCTGTGGGTTGGCAGACATCCGGCTTCGGGGTGTAGGTCAAGATCGCGTCCAGAGAAGAGGGTTGCAATCCATTCTCACCCGCTTTCTTCTCAGCACCCTTGCCTGCCCCATCGGCCACGGATACTTGAACCTCTCGCGGTTTGGGTGACAGCCACCCAAGCTTGCACACTGGAGAGGCCTCATGCCAAAGCGACAAGACCCGACCTGGCTCGCAAGCCAATACAACAACCGTGCGCGTGTGCCCGCCCATGGCGAGATCCTGGCGCGCTGGGCACGGGACTCCCAAGCGGTGCGAGCAGCGGCACCCTGCCGCTTGGACCTGAGCTACGGCGACTCCGCGGCCGAGCGGCTTGACGTGTTCACACCGCCGGCTGCAGGCCACGGCGACCGGTCCACAGGGCGAGAAGCTCCGCTGCTGGTGTTCATCCACGGCGGTTGGTGGCGTTCGCTGGACAAGTCCGACCATTCGTTTGTTGCGCCGCCGTTCACCGCCGCCGGCGCCGTAGTAGTGGTGCCCAACTACGCCTTGTGCCCCAGCGTGGACATCGAGGAGATCAGCCTTCAGATGGCCCGCAGCCTGGTCTGGTGCTGGCGCCACGCTCGTGAGCTGGGCGCCGACCCCCGTCGCATCACCGTGGCCGGGCACTCGGCCGGTGGGCATCTGGCCGCCATGATGCTCAGCGCGCTTTGGCCTCGGATGGGAGATGACTTGCCAGCAGACCTTGTCAAGGCGGCGCTGTCGATTTCGGGCGTGTTCGATCTCGACCCCATCCGGCGCACGCCGTTTCTTGAGGGCGACTTGCGATTGACGACGGCCTCCGTCAAGAGGCTGAGCCCGGCGGGGTTCCCTGCACCCGCCGGCACGTTGCGGGCCGTGGCCGGTGCGCTGGAAAGCGAGGAGTTCCTGCGGCACAACCGCCTGATCCGCCAGCGCTGGGGAACGCGCGCCGTGCCCGTGTGCGAGGCCATCCCCGACACCAATCATTTCACCGTGGTCGACACGCTGGTGCAGGGTGGCAGCCGCCTGCAGCGCCTGGCCCTGGAAATGATGGGCTTGGGCACTGCCGCTTGACCGCAGCGAGATCATGGTCTGACCGCCGCTCAGCCCAGCCGGCCTCAACCTTATCTATACGGGGCCCAAACCTTGAGGGCTATCAGGGCCGAGGATTGGATTGCCTGACTCAATCACATGGATTGAAGCTTTCGATTGGCCCGCCGGTCGTGGCTTTGGTAACGTGCAGGGTGTTGGTTGTCCAGGACAACAACAGACAGAACTGCAACATCTTCGCAGAACCCCAACTCACAGGAGCCAATCCCATGGGACTCAAAGGATCCAAGACCGAGCAGAACCTGAAGGACGCCTTCGCCGGCGAATCTCAGGCCAACCGCCGTTATCTGTACTTCGCAAACAAGGCCGACGTGGAAGGCCAGAACGACGTGGCAGCGCTGTTCCGCTCCACCGCTGAAGGCGAAACCGGCCATGCCCACGGCCACCTCGAGTTCCTCGAGAACGGCTCGGGTGACCCGGCCACCGGCCTGCCCATCGGTTCCAGCCGTCAGAACCTGATGGCTGCCGTGGCTGGCGAGACGCACGAGTACACCGACATGTACCCGGGCATGGCCAAGACCGCTCGCGACGAAGGCTTCGACGAGATCGCCGATTGGTTCGAGACGCTGGCCAAGGCTGAGCGTTCGCACGCCAACCGCTACCAGAAGGCCCTGGACGCGCTGGTCGACTGATCACTGCGCTCCCGCCTGAAGACAAGGGGCCTCGTGCCCCTTGTTTTCCATGAGAACCCGCCCCACTTCACCCTGCACCCGACGAGAGACTCCCCATGCGCGAAGGCAACCTGGAAGCCCCGACCCGCCACCCGCTGGACTGGAAGAACCCCGAGTTCTACGACGAAGGCTCCGCCATGAAGGAGATGGAGCGGGTGTTCGACATCTGCCACGGCTGCCGCCGTTGCGTGAGCCTGTGCCAGAGCTTCCCCACGCTCTTTGACCTGGTGGACGCCACCGACGACGGCGAAGTGCACGGCGTGAAAAAGGAAGCCTACTGGAAGGTGGTGGACCAGTGCTACCTGTGCGACCTCTGCTACATGACCAAGTGCCCGTACACGCCGCCCCACGCGTGGAACCTGGACTTCCCGCACCTGATGCTGCGCGCCAAGGCCATCAAGCACAAGAAGGGTGAGGTCAAGGCCAGCGAGAAGCTGCTTGCCTCCACCGACACCCATGGCAGCTTTGCCGGCATCCCTATCGTGGTGCAAGCCGTCAACGCCATCAACAAGACGAAGTTCGCTCGCAAGGTGATGGACAGCCAGCTCGGCGTGCACCCCGACGCCTGGATGCCCACCCTGGCTCCTCAGCGCTTCCGCTGGGGCCGCGCCATGAACAACACCACCTTCCCGGCCGTCAACGGCCAGCGCACCCCGGGCAAGGTGGCCATCTTCTCCACCTGCTACGTCAACTACAACGAGCCGGGCATTGGCGAAGACCTGATCAAGCTGCTGGACCACAACGAGATTCCCTACGTCATCGTCGACAAGGAAAGCTGCTGCGGCATGCCCAAGCTGGAGCTGGGCGATCTGGACTCCGTGGGCAAGAGCAAGGAAGCCAACATCCCGGTGCTGGCACGCTATGCCAAGGAAGGCTATGCCATCGTCAGCGCCGTGCCCAGCTGCACCCTGATGTTCAAGCAGGAAATCCCGCTGATGTTCCCCGACTGCGCCGACACGCAGGCGGTGAAGAAGGCCATGTTCGACCCCTTCGAGTATCTCGTGGCGCGCCACAAGGACGGCCTGCTGAAGACCGACTTCAAGGCCGCTCTGGGCAAGGTGAGCTACCACATCCCCTGCCACGGCCGGGTGCAGAACATCGGCAAGAAGACCGAGGAGATGTTCAAGCTGATCGGCCAGACAGTCGAGGTCAAGCTCAACACGGTGGAGCGCTGCTCTGGCCATGCCGGCACCTATGGCGTGAAGACCGCCTACCACCCGGTGGCGATGAAGATCGGCAAGCCCGTGTTCAAGGCGATGGCCAAGGACGAACCCGATTTCATCAGCAGCGACTGCGCACTGGCCGGGCACCACATCGCCCAGGGCATGCAACAAGCAGGCACGCCCGCCAAGGCCTTGCAGCATCCGCTCAGCCTGGTGCGCATGGCCTACGGTCTGTGACCTGCCACCTGTGACCTACGACGGCCAACACCACCGCACCGTTCCAAGCCGCTGCCAGCGCCCCAGCTGCAAACCCCTTTCATCACCCTACCCTTCTTCGTCAGGAGTCTGAACCATGGCCACCCTCACCCGTGACAACCTCCTCACCCTCGAGGCCTACGCCAAGATTCGCAAGAGCAGCAAGCCGGAGGCGATTGCCCACCGCAAGCTGCGCAGCGTGGCCCTGGGCGAGCACATGACGTTGCAATTCGAGGACGAGAAGACCATCCGCCGGCAGATCCAGGAAATGCTGCACATCGAAAAAATCTTCGATGAGGAAGGCATCCAGAGCGAGATCGAGGCCTACGCGCCGCTGGTGCCGGACGGCACCAACTGGAAGGCGACGATGCTGATCGAGTACCCGGATCCGCATGAGCGCAAGCGCGAGCTCGCGCGGCTGATCGGGGTGGAGGACCGCATGTTCGTCGAAGTGGAGGGCCACGCCCGCGTCTACGCCATCGCCGACGAAGATCTTGACCGCGAGAACGACGAGAAGACCTCGTCGGTGCACTTTGTGCGCTTCGAGTTCCCCAAGAGCGCTCGCGAGGCCATCCTGGCCGGCGCCAGCGTCAAGTTGGGCTGCGACCACACGAACTACCCGCAGCACGTGACCATCGCTGCCGACACCCTCGCCAGCCTGGCGGGCGACCTGCGCTGAGCGGTGACCCCGAGAGCTCGCTGATCAAGTCGCCACGGCCCTGCGCGACAGGGCCAGCGAGTGCGCGGTGTAGACGGCCAAACCCGTCCAGATGAGGACGAACCCGGCCAGTCGCTGCAGGTCGAACGGCTCGCCGAACACGGCCACGCCAATGGCCAGTTGCAGCGAGGGCGACAGGTACTGGAACAAGCCCACGGTGGCCAGTTTCAGCCGGCGTGCGGCGGCGGCGAACATCATGAGCGGTACCGCAGTCAGCGGGCCAGCCATCACCAGCCAAAATACCAAGGCGGGACTGCCCGTGGCCAGGGCGCCCGTCCCGTTGAGGGTGACCCCTGCCAGCCAGGGCAGCACCAGGGGCGCGATCAACAGAGTCTCCAGCGTCAGCCCCTCCAGCGGCCCGAGCACCGAGGTCTTGCGCAGCAGGCCGTAGACCGCAAACGTGGCTGCAAGCGCCAAGCCCAGCCAAGGCAGCCGGCCGCTGTGCCAGGTGAGCCAAAACACCCCCGCGGCCGCAAAGCCCACAGCCACCCATTGAACGCGGTTCAGACGCTCGCTCAGTACCACCACACCCAGGCACACGCTGAGCAGCGGGTTGATGAAGTAGCCGAGGCTCGCCTCCACCACCTGGGCCGACTGCACGGCGTACACATATAGCAGCCAGTTCAAGGCCAGCAGCAACCCGCTGGCCAGCGGCATGAGCATCTGGCGGGGCGCTTTCAGCAGCGCCGTCAGCCAGGCCCAGCGTCGAAGCACCGCCAGCACCCCCAGCAAAAACACCAGCGACCAGGCGGAGCGGTGCAGCACGATCTCCACCGAGGACACCGAGGCCAGCTCACGCAGGTACAGGGGATACAGGCCCCAGATGCCGAATGCCAGCAGGGCGTAGAGGGGGCCGGAGTTCATGTCGCCCACTGATTGTCGCCGTGGGCCGAGGCCACAATGGGCCCATGATCCCTGCCGACACCGGCATTGCAGACGCGACCCCGCGGTGGCGCACCGTCACCGCGCTGGGAAGTGCCCAGACCCTGGCCTGGGCCAGCAGCTACTACCTGCCCGGGGTGCTGGCCACCCCCATGGCCCGAGACCTGGGCGTGGCCGTGCCCACAGTGCATCTGGCGTTCTCGCTGGCCCTGATCGTCTCTGCCCTGGTGGGGCCTGCGGCGGGCCGGATGATCGACCGGCATGGTGGCCGCCCGGTGCTGCTGGGCACCAATGTGCTGTTTGCGCTTGCCCTGTTGGCCTTGGCCTGTGCCCAGGGGCCGTGGGGGCTGTTCGCGGCCTGGGTGCTGATCGGCCTGGGCATGGGCAGCGGGCTGTACGAGGCCGCATTTGCGAGCCTGGTGCGGCTGTATGGTCAGGATTCGCGCAACGCGATCACGGGCATCACCCTGATCGCCGGCTTTGCCAGCACGGTGGGTTGGCCGCTGTCGGCCTGGTTGGAAACGCAATGGGGCTGGCGCGGCGCCTGCCTGGGTTGGGCTGCGCTGCACTTGGCGCTCGGCATGCCCTTGAACCTGATCGTACCCAGAGCGTCCCGAGAGCCGATCCACCAGGATCGTGTGGCGCCAGAAGGCGACACCCCCACGGCAGCGCCAATCCGGGCGGCCGTCGAGGCGCCCGGCACCTTGCGCACGGCCGTGCTGCTGTCCCTGGTGTTCGCGCTGGTGTGGTTCATCAGCACGGCCATGGCCACCCACCTGCCAGCGCTTCTGCAGGCCAGTGGCGCCACGCTGGCCGCCG
>CAYSOD010000023.1:0-1875 GCA_964432385.1 uncultured Rubrivivax sp. | reverse complement strand
ATGGCCACCCACCTGCCAGCGCTTCTGCAGGCCAGTGGCGCCACGCTGGCCGCCGCAGTGGCCGTGGGCGCGCTGGTGGGCCCGGCCCAGGTGGCTGGAAGGCTGTTGGAGTTCGGCTTTCTGCGCCGGATTCACCCCTTGCTCTCGGCACGCCTGGCGGGCCTGGCCCACCCCGTGGGCGTGGTGGTGCTGATGGCGCTGGGTGGGCCTGGGGCGGCAGCCTTTGCCCTGCTGCACGGCGCGGGCAACGGCATCATGACCATTGCCAAGGGCACCCTGCCCCTGGTGCTCTTCGGCCCCTTGGGTTATGGCGCGCGGCAGGGCTGGATGATGATGCCCGCCCGCGTATCCCAGGCCTTGGCGCCCGTTCTCTTCGGCCTGGCCTTGGAGCGTTGGGGGGCGCAGGCGCTGTGGCTTTCAGCAGGCTTGGGCCTGCTGGCCTTTGCAGCGCTGATGGCCATCAGGCCACAAGGTACGACTTCAGCGCCGCCTTGAGCTGAGTCTGCACTGCCGCGCGCAAGGTGTCCGGCGACACCACCTCCACCTCGCCGCCATGGCGCAGCACGTCCATCACCAGTTCGGTCTCGTTGGCGTAGGGCACGCGCAGCTCGAAGCGACCGTCCGGCAGGTGGCGTGACTTCTGCCGCGGGTGCCACTCCTCGCGGCTGACCCAGCGTGCGGCCTCGGCCGAGAACACCAGCGTGGCCCACTGCGCCCGAGCGCCGGCAAAGATGCCGTAGCCGGCGTCCAGCGCCGTCTCCACCGTCTTGACGGGCACCTCGCGCGCCTTGAGCTCCAGAATGGAAGCCTGCTCCACCGCGTCCAGCGCAAAGCGCAACAGTTGTTCCTTCTGGTGGCACCAGGCATCCAGGTACCAGGTGTTGCGGTAGTGAACCAGTCGCTGGGGCGACACATCGCGCTGCGTCACCGCCTTGCGTCCCCGCGTCTGGTAGCGCATGTGCACGCGGCGGCGCCGCACCAGCGCGTCTCCAAAGAGCTCGAACCACTTGCTGGGCACCGGGCGACGGCCTGCACTGACGATGCGCACCCGCCGCATCAGCGATTGGGCCTGCTTGTCGTCCGAACCGAGCATGCCCTGCAGTTTGTCCAGCAGCGGCTGCAGGTGGCGCGACAGCAGGCCGCCGTCGTCCAGCCCCTGGATGAGTTGGTGCATGGTCAACAAGGCGTGGATCTCCCGCTCGCTGAACCACACGCCCGGCAGTTCGTGCTGCACCGGGCTGCGCCCGCCGGCAGACTGCAGCTTGTAGCCGCGGTCGTAGGCGTCCCACACGATGGGCGCGTCCAGACGATCGCGCAGGTACTGGATGTCGCGCTTGAGCGTGGCGGGTGACACCTCCAGCTCGCCCAGCAGTGTGGCAAAGTCCACGCAGCCGCGTGACTTGATCAGCGCCTCGATGCGGTAGAAGCGTTCGGAGCGGTCCATCGTGCCTCCTCTGACCTTGCGGCAGCCCTGGCCTTGCTTGAGCCCATGGGCGCCTGCCCGGGCCCCAGCTCATGGTCGGCTCAGGCCCTCCCTGGCCGGGATTGTGGCCCCAATGCGTCAGGCGTCCTGCCGCTCCCGAAATCACCCCGGGACAGTCCCGGGTGCAGAGTGTGCGGGCAGCGGCGATAATCCCGGGTTGTGGAGTGACTGCTCCAATCCTTTCAGGCGGCGACCTCCCTTCAACGGGGCGGCCGCACGAACGACACCCCGGAAACCCCGATGGCCAAGACACCGCCCAAGACCACCGTTTCCAGTGAAGGCCTGCGCTACCACTCCAAGGTGCCAGGCTCGCCCTTCGTGGCCACCGGCCACTTTGGTGCAGCCACCATGTCCTGCTTCCTGTGCGGCAAGCACCGGCCCCGCGCCCAGCT
>CAYSOD010000022.1:2377-18596 GCA_964432385.1 uncultured Rubrivivax sp. | reverse complement strand
GGGGGTGGGGGTGGGGGTGATGGTGGCCGTCAGGGCCGTGGCTGTGATCGTGGGTGTGGGTGTGGGCGTGAGCGTGCGCATGCCCTTGGCCGTGCGGGTGGGCATGCCCATGCCCATGCCCATGCCCATGCCCATGCCCATGCCCATGCCCATGATCGTGGGCGTGGTCGTGATGGTCGTTGTGGTGGTGATCGTGACCACCCGACCCGTGGCGGTGCAGGGTGCCGTCGCCATGGTGGTGCCAGGCCTGGGGATCGGACTTGCCGTGCGAGCGGGGGTCTTCGCTGAAGACCAGGGACTTGATGGTCACCGGCACCGTGTTCGACGGCATGCGGATGCGCCCCAGGTCGATGAAGTCGAATCCCCACAGCGTGATGCCGTCAATCACCAGCACCTCGCCCTGCACACGCGGGTCCTCCTTGAGGAGATGGCCCAGCGTCTGGGCAATGTCGCCGTCGGCCACCAGGTACAGCGGTCGCTCCTGGCCCACGGTGCGCGACAGCGCGTCCACCAGCCCGAGCGCCAGCGCGCTGAGCCGTCGAAAGGCCGGGGGTCCGCCCCAGCGCAGCGAGACCGCCACGTCCTGCTCGCCCTCCGCCAGGTCATGGCGGGTGAAGGCGCGCGTCAGGGCTCGGGCCACCTCAACGCGGTCGATGGGGCCGTCCAGCGCCAGCCCCAGCGGGACAACCTGCAGGTTCTTGCGCGGCAGCAATCGGCCTGGAGAGGAGATGAAGGTGGTGTTGCCGCTGAGCTGGACGCTGTACTCCGAGGCCCCCAGCACCGTGGCGCGAATGCACTCACCGGCCGGCAGCAGCGGCCAAGGCAGGGCGCCTGCGTCCACCCGCTCGCGAATCGCCTGGCCAAAGAGCATGCCCAGATCGCCAAAGTCCCGCGGCTCGCGGCCGTAGACATACTCGCCCACCCCGCCGGAGAACATCACGCCGGCCACGGTGCCCCAGTCCTCGATCGGGTCGGTCAGCAGCAGGTCGGCCAGATCTTCGCGGGTGAAGCGCCCGCCCAGCACGCGCACCAGGGCGTCGGCCATGCCGGCGGCCACCGCCGCCAACTGCGCCCGGGTCACGACACTGCCAAGCGTCCAGTCAAAGCCTGCGCGGCGTGCATGCGCCCGGCCCGCCGGGTCCAGCCGCGTGATGCGGCCCTGCTCGTCCACCACCAGCAGACGGCCGCCCGTGTGCACCGCGGCGGTGGCGATCAGCTCCCCGCGGTCCACCAGGCCCAGCTTGGTGGTACCGCCCCCGATGTCGATGTTGAGGATGCGGTTGCCCTCGTCGAAAGACCGCCGTGCCGCGCCAGAACCGTAGACCGCGAGCATGGACTCCATGTGGTGGCCTGCTGTGGCGCAGACGAACTCTCCGCCCTGCTCGGCCAGCATCGCGGCAATCGCCTCGCCGTTTTCCCGCCTCAGCGCCTCACCCGTGAGGATGACCGCACCGGCGTCGACCTCGTCGGGATGCATGCTGCAAGCCCGATACGCCGCCTCGATGATCTCCCCTAGGGCGCGCGCGTCGATCTGCGTGTCGCTCAGGTAGGGGGTGAGCGAGATGGGCGACTGGTACAGGGGCTCCCGCGACAGCACCACATAGCGGGTCGACAGTTGGTCCGAGACCCGCTGCAGGTGGACCTTGGAGAACACCACCTGCGTGCCTGATGACCCGATGTCGATGCCCACGCTGTGCAAGACCACGTTGTCCTGTCGCCACAGCGAGGGGTCGGGCGACCCCGGCGCCGAGCCCATGTCGTCATGGTCATGGTCGTGGTCGTGGTCAGCGTCCTCGCCATCGGCGTGCACGTGCCCGGCCAGGCCCTGCCCCCATTGGTGGTCCTGCAGCGTGTGTCCAGCCTTGGGCGAGCTCATCGGGAAGGGTCTCGGAAGCGACCGGCAGCGAGCCGGTCAATAGAACTGGTCGAAGTGCTGCTGCACTGGCGGCACGCCGGCATCCAGCAGCATCTTCTGCACCGCGGTGGCCATCGCGGGTGGCCCGGCGAAATACACCTCGAAGTTGGCGAGCTGGCCAGTAAACAGGCGCGCCGCACCCTCGTGCACGAAACCCGCCGGCCCGTCCCACCCCGCAGGGGGCTGGGAGACGAAGGGGTGGTAGCTCAGGCGCTGCCCCCACCCGGGCAAGACCTCCAGCATGTCCTGGCCACACAGGTCCTGGGGGGTGCGTCCACCGTACACAAAATGCAACTGGCGCTGCGCCAGGCGGGGCTCGGCCATGGCGCCCCGGGCGATGGACACCATGGGCGCAAGGCCGGAGCCGCCGGCCAGGCACAGGATGTCGCGGGGCGCGTCGCGGCGCAGCCAGGCCATGCCGTAGGGGCCGTCGATCTCCACAGCCGTTCCCGGGGTCATGCCGAACAGCACCGCACTGCCCAGACCCTGTGGCACCTGACGCACCTGGAACTCCAGACGTCGCACCGGCTGCCCGGACTCGGGGGCGTTGCTCATGGACCACGCGCGCACACCCGGCACGCCCGGCATCTGCACCAGCGCGTACTGACCCGGTTCGAAGCTCATTGGCGCATCGAGCTCGAAGGCGAACTCGCTGAGATCATGCGTGATGGCGCGCACGGCCGTGAGCACCGCGGGCGAACGGACCGGCCGGTGCACGGGCGCATAGGTGTCGGCCAGCCGCAGCTTGATCGTGCCATCCGACTCGGGCAGGGACTGGCAACCCAGGTGGCGACGACGCTGCCGGTCCTTGTCCGTCCAGGCCGGCGCCTGCGGCCAGGCTGTGGTGAGGTCACCCTCGACGAGCTCGAAGCGGCAATTGCCACAGGAGCCCACGTTGCACTCGTAGGGAAAGCCCAGGCCGGCACGCTGCGCTGCGCGCAGCACCGTGTCCCCGGGGGCGCAGTCGAACGCCAGATCAGAGCCGGCGATCTGCAGCCGGCGCGGCCGGGTGCTCATCGGGCCCGGTAACCCAGACGGGCCGACACGGCCTCGGCCGTGCTCACCACATCGTGTGCCAGCGCTCGCAAGTCCTTCTTGGTGAGCCGCTGCACGGGGCCAGCCAAGCCCACCGCCGCGATGACCTTGCCGGAGAGGTCGCGCACGGGAGCGGCCAGACCGCGCACCCCCACTTCGCTCTCCTCGTCATCCACAGCGTAGCCCTGCTGGCGCACCTCTTCCAGGGCCGCGGCCAGTTCAGCCGGGTCGGTCAGGGTCTTGGGTGTGCGGGCCTGCAACTTCTCACGCAGTACCGCGTCCAGCGCGGTGGGGGGCCCAAAGGCCAGCAGCACCCGACCTTCGGCCGTGCAGAAGGCCGGCTTCAGCGAGCCGATGTAGGTCATGATCCCGATCGCTTGCGAGCTCTCGAGGTTGTAGAGGAACATGATCTGGGTGTTGGACAGGATGGCCAGGCGCACGCCCTCCTGGGTCTTGTCACGCAACTGGCCCAGCAACGGGCGGGCCTCGTTGGACACATCCATCCGCTTGCGCACCAAGGCGCCGAGGGCGAACAGCGACAGGCCCAGCCGGTAACGCCCGTTCTCCGGGTTCTGCTCGAGAAAGCCCTCGGAGGCCAGCGTCACCGCCAGGCGGTGCACCGTGCTCTTGGCCAGGCCCAGGCGCTTGGCCAGGCTGCTGATGCCGATCTCGGCCTCCTCGGCCGAGAACACCTTCAACACCTGCAAGGCCGAGGCCACCGAGGACAGCCGCCCGGTGCCGCTGGAGGGGGTTTCCGCACTGCTCTGCATGCATGCATCGTACAGGGTTTTTCTCTCATGTGGAACTGCGTTCCTCCATGAGGACCGACCTGCAGGGCCGCAGATCAGCGCCTGCACCGCCTCTCCAAGGGCTGCAACAAGCCCGGTGAACTACCGCCGATCAGGCTGCCACGCGCTCCCGTTCGGGCGTGAAAAAGATCAGCACGTTGGCACAGACGATCGTGAAGGCCAGGAAGTAGAAGACCGTGCCCAAGCCATAGGCGTCCGCCAGGACACCGCCGATGAGCGGTGCCACGGACGAGCCCAGCGACTGCGCACCGAACAGGATGCCGATGGCGCTGCCTCCCATGTGCTTGGGCGTGGCCTCCACCGTCCAGGCCTGGATCACCGGCCTGATGGCATAGAGGAAGAAACCCAGCAGCGCCACGAAGAACACAAACGCGGTGGAACGCCCGGCGACCGCCATGAACACCAGGATCACGGCCGTCATGGCCATGGTGCCCATCAGCACGCTGCGGCGGCCCATCTTGTCGGACAGGTGTCCTGCCACGGGTGAGGCCGCCAGCCCGGCGGCCTGCAGAACGAACATGGCCACGCCCACCCAGGTGGGTGAGTAGCCCAGCTCACGCGCCAGGAACAGGGGCAGAAAGGTCAGCAGCGCGTTCTGCGTCATGGAGCGAAAGGCGCCGCCCGTGGACAGCAGCACGAGGCTGCGGTTGCGCATCAGCCCCTTGAGGCCCTGCAGGTACTGCGCCAGGCCCTGACCCTCCTCGCGGGAGGCGGCCTCGGTCTTCTTGGAAGACGGCGGCTTGCCGCCCAGACGCAAGGTGCCCAGGAAGACGAGGATCAGCAGCGACATCACGAGACCGGGCATCACATTCAGTGCCACCACCTCGCGCCAGGAGAACCAGGCCAGCAGCGCCCCCACCACCAGGGGCGCCAGCGCATCACCGGCGTTGCCACCCATGCCGTGCAGCGACAGCACAAAGCCCTTGCGCGCCGGAAAGCGCTGCGCCAGGGTGGGGATGGCCGTGGGGTGCCACAGGCTGTTGCCCACTCCCACCAGGGCCACGCAGGCCAGCAGCATGAGATAGCTGTGGGTGAAGCCCATCAGCAAGTAGGGGAACCCCACCCAGAACAGCGACACCCCCATCAGCAGGCCCTTCTTGCCCACGGTATCCACCAGCACCCCGCCCGGCACGTTGGCCACCGCCCCGGCGATGTACTGGCAGGTCATGATGAAGCCGATCTGGCTGAAGCTCAGGCCAAGTTCCTGCCCGATGATGGGCAGCAGCAGGTAGAAGGTGGCCGGGTACCAGTGGGTCAGCGCGTGACCGAGCGTGATCAGCCAGATCTCCCGCTGCGAACCGCCGGCAGGCGCCGAAGGTTGGGGGCTCAGCGCAGTGGCAGCACTCATGGGTGTTCTCCGGTTGGTGGGCACGCCCCAAGCCGACCGGCCTCCACCGGTGCGGCGTCAGCGACCTGCACGCTTGATGATCGTCTCGTCCATCAGCTTTGTCCACTTCTCCGCCTCATCCAGCGTGCGGACCGGGTCGGTGATCACGATCTTGACACCCTTGAGCGGAGACGCCACCGACGTGTTGGTGGGCACGTAGTCGATGCCCACCAGCAGGGGCTGGGCCTCGGTCAGCATGAACTCATGGAACAGCAGCGCGGCTGCAGGCCGGGGCGACTTGCGCGCCACACCCACGGCATTGGAACGCGCGACGGCAGGCTCGATCGCAAACCAGTCGATGGGGGCGCCCTTCTTCTTGGCCTGCTCGGGCATGTAGTTGTAGACCGTCAGGGCCATGGGCACCTCGCCCGACACCACCATGTTGTTCAGCAGCGTGTGGCCGGTGCGCACGGAGATGCCGTTGCGCGCCACCAGGTCATTGAAGAACTTCAGGCCCTTGTCCCCACCGCCGGTCAACTCCACCACGGTCTGGAACCAGTCCTGGTTCTTGGCCTCGATGCCGAGCTTGCCCTTCCACTTCGGATCGAGGAGATCCTGGTAGGTCTTGGGCAGATCGGCCTTCTTGACGGCGTTGGTGTTGTAGGCCTGCACCCACACCGACAGCAAGGTGGCGGCCCACTGCCGGTGCGCCGGCACAGAGCCGGACACGAGGTCCTTGTAGGTCGGGGAATTCACGGGCTGCAGGACCTTCTCGCGGGCCAGCGCCTCCATCTCGGGAGAACCGAAATGGATCACGTCGACCTCGTTGCGATTGGCCGCGGCCTCGGCCAGGGTACGCTGCAACACCTTGTCGGTGCCGGCGCGCCAGACGTTGACCTTGACCCCGTACTTGGCCTCGAAGGGCTTGATCAGCGTGGGCAGGTCCTTCTCGGCGATCGTCGTGTACAGCGTCAGCGTGCCTTCCTTCTTGGCGGCCTCGACGATCCTGGCCATGCGATCAGGGCCCTCGTAGGTGGCCAGGGGAGACTGGGCCGAGGCCGGCGAGGCCCAGGCCAGAAACACGCCGGCCAGAGCGGCCGCCAGGAATGCTTTCACGGGAGCACCTCCAAACAACAAGGGAGCTCGAGGCTGCTGACCCAAGGGCCAGGCCCTCAGCGGCCCTTAACGGCCCTTAACGGCCCTTAGCGCCGAAGATCTCCTCGTAGCGCTTGGTCCACTTGTCGTACTCGTCCAGCATCACACGGGAATCCACGAAGCGCAAACCGGTCTTGGCGAACGGGTTGGGCACCTTGGTGCTGGTGGCCACGAAGTCGCGGCCGGCCAGGATCTTCTGGCCTTCCTCGCTGATTTCGAAGTCGTAGAACAGGACGGCCGAATGGGGGTTGGGCGCCATCCGGGCGACCCCTACCCCGTTGGAGCGGGCAATCGGCGTGCCGATGGACAACCAGTCCAGCGGCGCACCCTTGTCCTTGAACTGCTCGGCCTTGTAGCTGTAGACCGTCAACGCAAAGGGGATCTCGCCCGAGACCACCAACTGTGTGAGCAGGGTGTGCCCCTTGCGCACCGAGATGCCATTGGCCGTCACGATGTCCTTGAACAGCTTCAGGCCCTTGGCCTCCCCGATCTCGGCGCACACACCGGCCAGCCAGTCCTGGTCCTCGGCCTCGATGCCCAGCCGGCCTTTCCAGCGCGGGTGCAGGAGGTCCTCCCACACCTTGGGCACCTCCTCCTTCTTGACCGCCTTGGTGTTGTAGGCCTGCACAAAGACGTTCAGGCGAGTGCCCACCCAGTCGCCATGAGGACGCAGGGCCTGGGGAATGAGTTCGGTCAGGTACGGCGACTTGATGGCCTGGAACACCTTCTCCCGGCTCATGGATTCCAGCTCAGGCCCGTTGGTCTCGACGATGTCCACCGTGTGGCGGCCGCTGCGAGCCTCGGTCACGGCGCGCTGCAGCACCTTCTCGGAACCAGCGCGCCACATCGTGGCCTTGAGGCCGTACTTCTTCTCGAAGCCCGCCACCAGCGCCCCCATGTCGTCAGACTGGGCGGAGGTGTAGATGCTGAGCGGACCCTCCTTCTTGGCGCCGTCGACCAGACGCTGCTGGCGATCAGGGCCCGAGAGACCGGCCAAGTCGGCCACTGACACCTTGGCCTGGGACCATGCCAGCTGCGGTGCCGCCAGGGTGGCAGCAGCACTGGCCAGGGCACGATTGAACTGTCTTCTTTCCATCATGGTGCGATCTCCTCAAGGTTCTTGCAGATGCCAGGCCGCATCGCAGAGGGGGCCCGGCCACCCATCACTCGGTTTCCTTCTGGACCTTCTGCCCCTTGAGGAAGAGGTCCGACCACAGCTTGTCCCACTTGTCCGCCTCGTCCAACGAAATGACGGGGTCGATCATCTCGAACGCGAACTTGTTCAAAGGCGTGTCCACCGCACGGCTGGCAGGGACCCGGTTGCGCTCCTTCAGCAACTGCTGGCCTTGCGGGGAGAGCATGAAATCGGTGAACAACAGCGCTGCATGGGGGTTGGGCGCACGCGGCACCACGCCGATGGCGTTCGGTCTGGCGAAGGTGGGGGTCAGCGCCTTCCACTTCACAGGCGCACCCCGCACGGCCAGGCGTTCGATGTTGTGGTTGTAGATCGTGGCCGCCAGCGGCAGTTCACCCGAAGAGACCAACTCGGCCATGAGGGTGTGACCGCTGCGGATCTGGGGCTTGGACTCGGCCAGTTTGCGGAAGAAGGCCAGACCCTTGTCCTCGCCCATGTACTTGACGATGGCACCGAACCAATCGGTGTCGCCTGCCTCGATGCCGACCTTGCCTGCAAAGCGGGGATGGGCCAGGTCTTCGTAGCTGTTGGGCACCTCACCTGGCTTGATCAGATTGGTGTTGTAGCCGATGGTGAAGAAGTTGAAGCGGTCGGCCACGTAGTGGCGGTGCTTGGGGAAGGCCGCCGGCGGCAGGTCCTTGAAGTGCGGGCTGTGGAACTCGGCCAGGAGCTTCTCACGGTACAGAGCCTCCATCTCCGGCCCGTTCGTCTCCAGGACGTCAAACGCAAAGCGCCCCGCGCGGGACTCCGTCACGGCCCGCTGCAGCACCTTTTCAGAACTGGAGCGCCACAGCAGCACCTTCACGCCCGTGGCCTTTTCGAAGGCTTCGGTGATGGGCCCGGAGTCCTTGGTGTTGAGCGAGGTGTACAGGCTGAGCCTGCCTTCCTTGCGAGCGCCTTCGAGCAGGCGGGCTTCCCGGTCGGCACCCTTGTAGAGGTAGAGGTCGCGGTTGCGCGCCGAGACGTCCTGCGCCAACAAGCCAGGCGAGAACACCGCAGCCGCAGCGGCCGTCACGAGACTGCGGCGACGGACCACGGGAGGCGGATAGATGTCCATGATGGCGACGCGGTTTGGGAGGCTGGAATGAAAACCGCCCCGAAGGGCGGTTCGCTCTCGAGGCTGGTGCGGCCTGCCGCACCCGGCCCACGGTTTCAGAATCCGCGGGAGATACCCACGATCAGGTGGCTGATGTCCTGCCCTGCCGAGGGTCGGTTGCCGCTGAAGTCGTTGCGGTACACGGCGGAGGCGCCATTGGTGAGCTTGCTGACCACGCCGTAGAAATACGTACGACGGCTCAGGTAGTAGGCAGCGCCCGCCGTGAACTTGCTGCCTTCCAGACCCGTGGTGGAGCAGGCAGTGGCCACGCGTGTGCAGGTCCCGGCGCTGGCCTTCACGTAGTGAGCGGAGGTGCGCCACTGGTCGCTCCAGCGGTTTTCCATGGAGATCATCCAGGCCGACTGGTTGTACGACTGGAAGCGACCGGTCACCGTGGCCGACTCGTAATAGCGCTTCTTGTTGTAGTCGAAGGCGATCTTGTGCTTCTTGTCGATGTTCCAGGTCACCGAAAACTCAGTGGCGGTGTCTTTGGAGTTGACCGAGTTCTGGTCTGCCACGCCGTTGTTGCGTTGCGCACTCGGCGCATTGGCGGAACCACCGAAATAGTCATGGTGAACTTCCTGCGCCACGGCGAACTCGAACGGGCCCACCTCGTACTCAACGCCATACGACCAGGCGCGACGATCCTGCACGCCCACGTTGGCCTCGCCCATGGAGTACTGGACCGCAGCCTTCAGCCCGCCCATCTCGCGCGTGGTGTACTGCACCGAATTGGCCAGACGCTCGTGAAAGCGCGAGGTGCTTGAGCTGGTGCCAAACCCGACGTTGCGCAGCACGCCGCTGCTGGACATGGGGGTGCCGCTGCTGGTGCCCAGGATGCCGAGCTTGTCACCCATTTCCTTGAACACTGAGTCGAAGCGGCCGAGCTTGATCTCTCCGAAACCGCCACCCAAACCCACGAAGGTGTTGCGGTCGAACATGAAGCCGCCGCCGTCCGAGGCGCCGGCGCCGCTGTCCACCGAGGCCACGCCTTCGAGTTGGAACATCGCCTTCAGTCCGCCTCCGAGGTCCTCGGTGCCGCGAAACCCGATGTTGGAGTTGCCCGCCGCCATGCCCCGGATCGTCCTGTCAGCCGGGGTGGCGGTGATGGCGCTGGTCAGGCTGGACACTGCGGTGCCGGCCGCACTGGCACCCGAGAGCTTTTCCTGGACAACGAAAGGATAGAGCCGCCCGTAGACGGAGACCTGCGCTGACGCCGCAGAGCCCAGAAAGGCAGCGCCCAGAGCCAGGGCGAGGGGAAGCTTTTTCATGTCGCGGATCTCCGATTATCGTTCCGTATGACGGAACGTAGGTCTGATTGGCGGAACGGTTAAGGAATGTTGCGAATTTGCAGGCCGCGGCCACCGCTGTCAATCCGGTGCACCCCGGCGAACGTTGCGGCTTTACGACAACTTCGGCGGCAGGTCGGCCAATTCGGCCTCGTAGGCGGCCTCCATGCGGGGGGCCAGACCCACCCGCGCCAGGGCCTGGGCAAAAGTCTCCCGCACCCGGGGTGATTCGTCGGCGTAGTCGATCTGATCACCGCCCACACGGCGGCTGATCCAGGCCTTGGGCACGCCCTGTGCGTTGCGGATGGACACCCCCTCGGCCTTGAAGGCCAGATAGCGCGCCGGGGTGGTACCGGTGTTGAAGTGCTGGTGGAACCACATGTTGGGCGGCACGATCATGGAGCCCTCCTTCCACTCGAAGCGCTGCGGCTCCTCGCCCTCGGGCCACATCAGGCTGAAGCCCTCGCCACTCATGATGATCACGTGGGCGCCGGGGCCGTGGGCATGGGCCTTCTTGTAGGTGCCCACCGGGAACTGCGAGATATGGCTGTTCATGCTGCCCTTGGCCATGCTGAAGCGAATGTGGCCTCCGCCTGCCCCCCGCTCCTTGGCCGAGATGAGCGGCAGGTTGATGGCATCGGCCACGAAGTTGGTGTCCAGCAGCAAGCCCTTCTGCTCGCCCCCGTTGGCGAAGTAGTTGCTCTCGCCAGCGAAGCGGTTCTTGAAGTCGTGGTCGGTGTGGAAGACGAAGTCGGTGTCGCCGAAGGAATTGATGATCACGGGCGCGTTGGTCACCGACACGAAGCGGGCCGGAGCGCTGCCGGAACCGTTGAAATGCTGGTGCATGGTGTTCAGCGGGATGGCGAAGATGGCGCCCGCCTTCCACTCGAAGCTCACCCGGGCACCGGCACCGTTCCACACCGTGGTGGAGCCGCGGCCGTCCAGCACGTAGATCATTTCCTCGAAGAGCTGGCGCTGGGGCGCCAATTCACCGCCGGGCGGGATCTCGCAGACATAGCAGTCGTTGGAGGTGCGCGAGGCGTCGTGGTTGAGAAAGACCCCCCGGCCACCGCGGCGCGCCCAGGGCTTGAGCTCGATGGTGTGCAGGTCGGCCACGTACATCGAGTTCAGGATGTCCAGCCCCTCCTGTTCCACCCAGCGGGTGTAAGGCGTGGCCTTTTCGGTGGCGAACTTGCTGGCCACCGCCTCCGAGACGAGGGCGTTCTTCTTGGTGTTGTCGGTCATGTCTGTGGGGAAAGTCGGGTGCTCGTGTACGGCCCTCTGGGCCGCCTTCAGGTTCAGGCGGGCTGACGGGCCTTGATGTATTGGGCCACCTGCTGCGCGGTCAGGATGACACCGGGCTGGTACTCCGGGGCGTTGTCGAGCTGCTCCAGGTCGTTGAGCCCGCTGGCCTTGAAGATGCGGTTGATGGCCGAGATCAGGCGCACCGGCTTGTCGGGGCTGGCGTTGAAATGCTGGTGGATGGTGTTGGGCGGGATGTAGATCACGTCGCCAGCCTGCCACTCGAAGCGCTGCACGCGCTCCTGCGGCTTCCAGTGGTAGGTGTCGGTGATCTCCACATCGCAGTCCTGGTGCAGGTCATAACCGCGTCCCTCCACCACATACAGGCACTCCTCGGCCAGGTGGCGGTGGCGCCCCGAGCGGCTGCCCGGCGGGATGATCTGCATGTAGGCATCCACCGTCTCCATGCGGGTGTTCATGCCTTCGTTCAGCAGGTGCTTGAGCAGCCCCTGGCGCGACATCTCCCAGGGCATGTCCTCGGGCTTGACGATCTTCTTGCGCTTGGCATTGCGCGCGGGCGCACTGGCCGCGTCGTCCAGCAGCGCCTGGTACAGCTCCTGGTGGGCACTGCCCTGCAACCAGGCCTTGGCTTCACTCCACGCCATGATGCTCAGTCCTGCGGATGGTTGAAGTTGTCTTCGGCCTCACGGACCTGGAAACCCTCGCCGCCCGGTGCGGGCTCGCTGGGACGCGGCTCCACCTGCTGCTGGAACAGCATGTTCATGAACATGTACATGGGCTTGGTCTTGATGACCAGGGCGCGGGCGGGCTTGGTGTTGCTGGCGTTGAAGTGCTGGTGCACGCAGTTGTTGTGCACGATGGCGATGTCACCGGCGGTCCAGTCGTAGCGAACACCGTCGTGGATCTCGTAGCCGTCACCGTCCAGGATGTAGAACGCCGCCTCGTTGACGTGGCCATGCTTCTGGGACCGGCCGCCGGGGCCGTATTCCTCCAGGTGCAGGTGGAAGAGTTGCGAGATGCCGTCCTTGGGCTCCACGTAGTGCCGGCTGAAGGCCTGCGGGCCGTCGTTGAACTTGATCTCGCTGCCGCGTCGAACCCGCGGCATGGAACGCAGGCGGGCGAGTTCCTCCTTCAGGCTGTACTGGCCCTGGATGGGCCGCACGAAGACCCGGTCCTTCTTGCTGTGGTAGTGCGACTCGTTGGGCACCGGGGCGGGAGCAGCCGGTGCGGCCGGTGCATCCGATGCAAAGGGAGTGGTCTCAGCGTCCATATTTCTCCAGTTGGTAACGCCTGGGTTTCAGCGCGCGGCAGATTTCCCGGTTGAGGCCGGCCTGCGGCAGCGACAGCCCTGCCTTGACCGCCATCTCGCTGATGATGGCCATGTCGTCCTCGGCCCATGCCATGGTCTGCTGGCCCCAGACCTCCAGGGCGTGGTTCTCGGCGCTGGACATCATGAGCGCCTGCCGTAGCCGCTCGATGTCCATGCCGTAGTGGCGGGCCAGGGCCAGGGCCTCATGGTTGGCGATCAGGCAGGCCCACAACACCAGGTTGTTGGCGGCCTTGGCCACCTGCGCCGTGCCCACGCCGCCCGTGTGCACCACGTCTGATGAATAGGCCCGCACCACGGGCTCCAGGCGCTGGAAGACCTCATCCGCCCCACCGACGAAGGACAGCAGCGTGCCTTCGTCGGCCGCCTTCCCGCCACGGCACACCGTGGAGTCCACCACATGCAGCCCTGGCGTCGTGGCGGCCAGCGCCTGCACGGTCTCGGGCTCGATGGTGCTGAGGATGGCCACGATGGCGCCCTCGCGCGCCTGCCGCAGCGGCCCACCCGGGGCCAGCAACTCGCGCACCTCGGCGTCAAAGCCGACGCACACCAGCAGCACCTCGCTGCGCCGGGCCAGCTCCGCGTTGTCGGGCACCCAGGCGGCCCCCTTGCTCACCACGGCGTCCTGGCGCGCCGCGCTGCGGTCGCTGGCCAGCGTGGCGAAGCCCTTGCGCACGAGGTGGCCGATGATGGGCGTGCCCATGCGGCCAGCGCCGATGACGCCCACGGTGGGCAAGGTGCTCATGTCGTTCAAGGCTATCAGCGCTTCTGGGTGATGGTGTCCAGCAAGGCCGGCTGCCCGGCCTTGACGGCGGCGATCGCGCGCTGCAGCGCCCCGGCCACGTCCTGCGGCCGGTCGATGGGCCCCTCGGCGTACCAACCCATGGACCTCGCCATGGACGCGAAATCGGGTGGCGGGTCGTCCAGGTCCATGCCGATGTAGGCCCGCTCCAAGGGGGTGCCGCGCTGCTTGGCCATGCGGATCTGGTGCTCCCAGTCGTTGAAGTAGGCACGGTTGTTGTACATGACCACGAGCATCGGGATGCGGTGCTTGGCCGCCACCCACATCGCCCCCGCATCGAACATCAGGTCGCCGTCGGGCTGCATGTCCACCACCAGGCGGCCCTGGCCGCGGTGCGCGAGGGCCACCCCGAGGCTGATGCCGAACTGGGTGGAGGTGCCCAGGGACTTGCCAGCGTGGCGGTAGGGCTGGTCGAAGTTCCAGAGCTTTCGCGTCCAGTCCTCCAGGGTGCCGGCGGTCAGCACCCAGTCTTCCTTCTGAATCTGCGCCCAGACCTCGCTGGCCAATCGGGGCAGCGTGATGGGGCTGTCGTCGCGGTCTTCCAGGGCCTGCTTGGCCCACTGGCGGCGCAGGGCGCGGTGCTTGCGGCCCGTGGCCTCGGCACGCCGCGCCACACGCTGCGCCAGCGTCTTGTCCTTTCTGACCTGCTGACGGATCAGCCGGGTGAGCGCCGGCACGGCCAGCAGGGTGTCGGCCAGGATGCGCTGGTCGGCGTACAGGAAGCGCTGGTAGTCCATCGCCCAGGCGGAAATGTTCAGGTCGCCAAAGCCGATGTCGATCCACTGACAGCCTTTGGGCGTGAGGCTCACCAGTTCGCGCGTGGTGGAGGTCAGCGTGGTGGTGGGCTTTTCCCAGTCGCGCACGTCGATGCACAGCACCACGTCGGCGTCCTTGAACATGTCCTTGGACATGCTCAGGTTCAGCGGGTGTTCACTGGGGAAGTTCAGGCGCAGGTTGAGGTCGTAGACCGGCGCCCCCAGCGCCTCGGCCAGGGCCACCAGGTCGTGAAAGCCCTGCGGGTCCCGCCCGGCGTACTCAGCCAGGATCACCGGTCGCCGCGCCTTGACCAGCGTCTGCGCAGCCCGTGCCAGCGCGTCGGGGTCGGGCGCCAGGCGCGAGGGCACGCTCTGAAAGCCTGGCGGCGGCAGCGGCACCTCGTGCTCGAGTTTCTTCTCCTGCAACCAGGCGTCGTAGCACATGTACACCGGCCCGCGCGGCTCGGTCATCATCACCGAGTAGGCCCTGGCGAAGGCTTCGGGCACGCCGTCCACCGTGGTGGGTTGGTAGTCCCACTTGGTGTAGTCGCGTATGGCCTGGCCCTGTGACTGGGCCGAGTGGATCCAGTCGATCTTGGGCCGGCGCTTGGTCTCGTCCATGGGGCCCGTGGCGCCCACGATGAACACGGGCGCTCGGTCGATGTAGGCGTAGTAGACCGCCATGTTGGCGTGCAGCAACCCGACCAGGTTGTGCAGGATGGCCACCATGGGCTGGCCGCTGGCCTTGGCGTAGCCGTGCGCAATCTGCACGGCCGTCTCCTCGTGCTGGCACAGCATCATGACGGGCACGTTGCCGCCGTAGTTGACGATGCTGTCGTGCAGCCCGCGGTAGCTGGCCCCCGGGTTCAGGGACGCGTAGGGCAGGCCGTAGCGGTGCAGCAGGTCCACGATGACATCGGCACCCCAGCGGTCTTGGGGCTTGACCGGGGGTGGGGTCTCATCGGGTCGGCGGACACGGTCGAAATCTTCGGCAGCGGACATGCCGGGCTCCTGCGCGTTGGCGGGTGAACGAGCCTGTAGGGCTCAGTGCTCGGCCAGTTGACCCACACCCGCAGGCAGTGCCACGCACTTGCCCGACTCCACCTGCAGCCAGGTGCGCTGCCCGATGGGTGTGCGGATGGATGGGTGGCTGCGGGCCAGCAGCACGCGCTCACCCACCTTGATCTGCCAGTCCAGCGCCTCACCCAGGAAGACCTTCTGCTCGACCATCCCCTCCATGACGTTGACGGCAGCCTCGGGTCGCGACTCCGACAGCAGCAGATCTTCTGGGCGGATGGACAGCACCACCTGGGCTCCGGTGTCCAGCGCATCAACCGACAAGGCACGCAGCACCCCGAGGACGGTGTTCACGCGGTAGTAGCCTGCCTCGGGCTCGGCACCCACCACATCACCGTCGATGAAGTTGGTGGTGCCCACGAAGTCGGCCACGAACTGGGTCTGCGGCCGTTCGTAGATGTCGCGCGGCGAGCCGATCTGCTGGATGCGGCCGGCATTCATGACCGCGATCTGGTGCGACAAGGCCAGCGCCTCGCTCTGGTCGTGCGTGACGTAGACCGTGGTGATCTTCAGTTCGCGCTGCAGGCGCTTGAGCTCGAAGCGCATCAGCTCGCGCAGCTTGGCGTCCAGATTGGACAGCGGCTCGTCCAAGAGCAGCAGCTTGGGCTCCATCACCAGGGCACGGGCCAGCGCCAGGCGTTGCTGCTGCCCCCCGGAGAGCTTGGTGGCCTCGCGGTCGCGCAGGTGGTCCAACTGCACAGCCTTGAGCACCTTCATGACCTTGGCATCGATCTCGTCTTTGCTGTAGCGCTTCTTGCCCACCTCCAGCGGAAACGCCGTGTTCGAGAACACGTTCATGTGCGGCCAGATCGCGTAGGACTGGAACACCATGCCGAAGCCGCGCTGGTTGGGCGGCACGAACACGCCACGGCTGCCGGAATAGACCACGGCGCCGGCCACCGAGATCTCGCCGCGCACGGGCCGCTCCAGCCCCGCGATGGAGCGCAAGGTGGTGGTCTTGCCACAGCCGCTGGGGCCCAGCAAGGTGAAGAAGTGGCCTTCGGGCACGTCGATGTTGACGTCCTGTGCGGCCTTGACGGGCTGGCCCAGCTCGTTCTTGTACTCGGTGTAGAGCGACTCGATCTTCAGCACGGCGTCATTCCTTGATTCCGAACTTCTTGCCCACGGCCTGCGAGATCATCACGAGCACGAACAGCAACAGGATGAACAGCAC
>CAYSOD010000022.1:0-2277 GCA_964432385.1 uncultured Rubrivivax sp. | reverse complement strand
CATGGAAGTGGTGTTGAAGCGCAGCCCGTAGGGCATGAAGCGCGTGATGTAGGCGATGAACAGGATCCACATCGTGCCGTACACGCCCACGTCCACGTTCAGGTAGAAGATCATCAAGGCCAGGCCCAGCACGAGGCCCGGAAAGACCATGGGCAGCGAGGCCAGGTTGTCCAGCAGCCAGCGGCCGGGCATCTTGGTCTTGACCACGATCCAGCAGATCACGGAGGTGATCAGCATGATCAACGTGGCCGACCCGAAGCTCAGCAGCATGCTGTTCCACACCGAGCGCGCCAGGTTGGGATAGGTCAGCACGAAGCGGTAGGGGTCCAGGGTGAGGTTCTGCACCGCCTGCCACGACGGCACCGAATAGAACTTCTGGAACGACGACCACAGCAGCACCGCAAACGGCAGGATCACGATGAGCGCGAAATACACGATGAACACCGCGGCCGCCACCCAGCGCCAGGGGCCGAGGTCGATCTGGCGAGGCCGGAAACCCTTGCCTGTCATCGTGGCGTACTTGTTGCCGCTGGCCGACAGGCGGCTGATGAAGTAGATGCCCACCGTGGTGATCACGAGCAGCGTCACGGCGTAGGCCGAGGCCAGGCCGATCTGGCTGGGGTAGCGGTGCACCGCCTGGTAGATGGACGAGGTGAAGACCTGGATGCCCACCGGCAGACCCAGCAGCGCAGGCACTTCGAAGGACTCGATGGCACGCACGAACAGGATCAGGAAGGTGGCGAAGATGGCGGGCCAGGCCAGCTTGAGCGTCACCCGCCACAGCACCTGGAAGACGTTGGCACCGCTCATCATGGCGGACTCCTCCAGCGAGGGGTCCATGGCCCGGAAGGCCGCCGTCATGAGCAGGAAGGCCATGGGCGAATAGTGCAGCCCGTCCACCCAGATCATGCCCCACATGGAGTACACATTGAATACGGGCTCGCTCAGCCCGAACAAGGCCTGCAGGCTCAGGTTGATCAGGCCGATCTTGGGGCTGCCCAACAAAATCCACGCCACCGTGAACAGGATGCCGGGAATCACCAGCGGGATCAGCGACAGCGCGAAGAACAGCGACTTGAACGGCGTGTTCGTGCGCTCGTTCATCCAAGCCAGTGTGGTACCCACCAAGAAGGCAAAGAGCGCTGTGCCCGAAGCGAATTTCACCGAGTTCCAGAACAGCTTGGCGGTGTCGGAGCTGGTGTAGGCAGTGAGGTAGTTGCCGAAAGTGAACTCCGCCGCCTTGGAGGCCGTCTGCGGCGTGAAAAAGCTCTGCCACAGCAGGAAGCCCAGCGGGATCACGGCGATGTAGACCGTGAAGGCCACGCACACCCCGATCACCAGGGTCTTCCAACTCAGCCAGTCTGACCCGGACGACACCACAGACACGCCCGCGCCAGACGTGCCCGTCATGGCGGCAGGGGCCGCCGCCTTTGCAGATGCTTCGCTCATGGGCTTGAGGTCGTTCCTGTATGCGGAATCATGGTCCACATAGAAGTACAAAAATGTAGTGAGTCCCCACCAGAGTGTCAAGGCAGGGGCTTTGGTCGGGGCTTTGGGGCAAACCCCTAGCGTGCCGCTGCGCTCAGCCCTTGGCGCCGGCACCGCCAGCCTCATGCCCTCGAAGGATTCAGCCCCCCACAGGCACCGGCACCTGGTGACGCAGGCGCACCGCGCGTCCGACCCGCGCCGAAGTCATCACCGACAGGCACAGCTCCAGGGTGGCCAGGCCCCAGCGGCCGTCGTGAAGGGCCGCGCGACCTTCCAGCAAGAGGCCGGCCAGCTCGTCCAGCACATGCTCGCGCGGGCTGCGGTCGGTGGGCAAAGGGATCTCCCAGGCACGGGCCGGTGTCTCCACCCACAGGCCCGTGGGGGACTGCCGCAAGTCCCCGCCCTCGCAGCTGACCACGGTCAGCCCGAAGAAGGGCTGGTAAGGCGCCTGTGCAGGGATGGCATGCCGCGCGCGGCGGCGCTTCGCCTGCACCTCATCTTCCCCTTCCGCACCCGGAAAAGGCGAGAAAGCAGCTTGCGAAGTTTCCATCTCAGGTGCAGGGGCGGCAACCAGCGCCGAGGCAGACGCAGGCCCCGGCGCGGGGCCCAGGCCCCATTCGGAGATGCCGTGGCACAGCGACTTCGAGGCCAACCCGCCATAGCCGTTGTAGACGGCCGTGGCCGTGACCCCGCCCTCGAACTCGATGAAGCTGCTGTGGGCGCCCAGGCCGCGCCGACGAGGGTCCCAGTCGAAGGCCTGCGCGCGCACGCTGCGCGCCATGCCGCCGG
>CAYSOD010000021.1:7055-19375 GCA_964432385.1 uncultured Rubrivivax sp. | reverse complement strand
GCAGCAGGCGAAACACCGGCAGGTCCTCGGCGTGGATCGAGAACAGCACGCCGTGCTTGAGCACGAACGCAACCCGCACGTTGCGCGGTGCATCCTCGCTGTCGATGAGGAAGTCCGAGCGGATGTGCAATTCGCCGTTGTCCTCTTCGTAGAAGCGCGCGGACTCCTCCAGGTCGTCATCGACCGCATCGTCCGGGATGGACAAACCGAAGCGCTGGTTGACCCAGGCTTTCTCGTCGCGGGTGGGGGACTCGAGGTCCACCCACACGGGTTGCAGGCCGGCCAGCGCTTGCGCCGTGTCGATATCGTGCTGGAGGAGCCGGCCATGGGCCAGCGTGAAGACGTTGAGCATCGCGTTCTCCGTCACCGGCGCCAGGGCCGGCGGCGTGGGGTTCAAGAGGTGGGAACCGCCTCGCCCCGGTGGGCCGGCAACCGGTCAAACCGGATGGGCCGCGATGCCGAAGCGGACGGTCACCGAGGGTGACTCTGGTCCAAGGGATGTCTCCGAAAGGGCGATAGCGAATTATCACCCGCGTGGCGCCGCCATGTCGGTCTGCTGCCGGGCCTTGGAGGGCCCGCAAGCCCCTGACGACACCGTCGGTTACCAGCCGGCGGCATCGATAAGGCCACAATCTGACGCATGCGGATACGACAGCCGAACTCGACCCCCGTGCCGCCCGCATCGGCCAGCGGCAAGATCCCTGGGCGCTGGACCTGGACAGCGTCGGGCGAGACCGTCGCCGTGGTGCTCAGCGCCTTCTGGCTCATCTCCGCCAACCGACCGTTCCTCAGCGCCGCGCTCAAGGGCAGGGAGTGGGCCGATCCCAGTGCCTGGGGCTTTGCAGCTGCGCTGGCCGTGATGGTGCTGGCGCTGCACTTCCTGCTGGTGGCCCTGGTGGGCGTGCGCCACGCCTTCAAGCCGCTGGCGGCGCTGCTGATCGTGGGCACGGCGTTCGCCAGCCACTTCATGGACCGCTTTGGCGTGTACCTGGACCCGTCCATGCTGCGCAATGTGCTGCGTACCGACGCCAAGGAGGCGGGCGAGCTCTTCAGCTGGTCGCTGCTGCCGCATCTGCTGTGGCAGGCCGGCCTGCCGCTGCTGCTGCTGTGGCGGCTGCGCCTGAAGCCCCGCCGTTGGACCCGTGCGGTGCTGGTGCGGACAGGGGCCCTGGTGGCCGCCCTGGGGGTGATCGTAGGGGCGATCCTGGCGGTCTTCCAGCCTTTCTCGTCGCTCATGCGCAACCAGAAGGAGCTTCGCTACCTGATCACGCCGGCCAACTACCTGTGGTCGATCGGCAGCGTGCTGGCGGCTGACGCCAAAGGCGCGGCCGCACCCCGCCAGGCCATTGGGCTGGACGCCGCCAAGGGCCCTGGCTGGGCGCAGCGCACCCGTCCTACCGTGCTGGTGTTCGTGGTGGGCGAGACGGCTCGCGCAGCCAACTGGGGGCTGTCGGGCTATGCCCGCCAGACCACGCCGCAGTTGGCGGCCACACCAGGCCTCATCAACTTCGCCCAGGTGACAAGTTGCGGCACCAACACCGAGGTTTCGCTGCCTTGCATGTTCGCGCCTGTGGGCCGGCGTGCCTATGACGAGGACCGCATCCGCGGCAGCGAGTCGCTGCTGCACGTGCTTTCGCGCGCCGGCGTGGGCGTGCAGTGGGTGGACAACCAGTCAGGCTGCAAGGGCGTGTGCGACGGCCTGCCCATGGCCTTCGTCAAGGACTGGAACCCGCCCGGCCTGTGCGCTGGCGGGCGCTGTCTGGACGAAGGTTTGCTGCACGGGCTGGACGAACGACTGACCCGCGCCGAAGGCGCCCAGGTGCTGTTTCTGCATCAGCTGGGCAACCACGGCCCTTCGTATTTCCGCCGCCACCCGCCCGCCTTTGCGCGCTTTCAGCCGGCCTGCGAGAAGGATGACCTGCGGCTGTGCACGCGCGAGGAAATCGTCAACGCCTACGACAACGCCCTGCTGTACACCGACCACCTGGTGGCCACGCTGATCCGGCGCTTGCAGGCGCGTGCCGACCGTGTGGACGCGGCCGTGATCTACGTCTCCGACCACGGCGAGTCGCTGGGCGAGAACAACCTCTTCCTGCACGGCATCCCCTATGCCATCGCCCCCGAGGTGCAAAAGCGTGTGCCCATGGTGATGTGGTTCAGCGCGGGCTTCGCCAAGGGCAGCGGCCTGGATGCGGCCTGCCTGGCCGCCAGAGCTGCCCAGCCAGTGACCCATGACCACCTGTTCCACACCGTGCTCGGCCTGATGGACGTGCGCACGGCACTGCATGAGAAGGCCTGGGACCTTAGTGCAGGCTGCCGCCAGCCTTGACGCCAGACAGGATCTCTGAATTGAACGCCTTCTCAGCCACCCACACCCACCGCCGCACCGACGCCCTGGTGGTGGCCCTGGGGTTGCTGGCCCTGCTGGCCTGGGATGCCAGCGGTTTGGACCTGGCCCTGATCCAGACCGTGGGCACGCCCACCGGCTTCGCTTGGCGCGACGCCTGGTGGACCAGCCGGTTGCTGCATGACGGTGGGCGGCTCCTGGGCTGGCTCACCCTGGCGGCGCTGGTTGTCAACATCTGGCAGCCCTGGTGGGCGGGGCCGACACGCCCCGAGCGGGTGATCTGGGTGCTCATCACCCTGGCCTGCCTGGTGCTGGTGCCCGCGCTCAAACGCATCAGCGCCACCAGCTGCCCCTGGGACTTGCAGGTTTTCGGCGGCGTGGCAGCCTACATGTCGCACTGGCAGTTCGGTGTGAAGGACGGCGGGCCGGGCCACTGCTTCCCTTCGGGCCATGCGGTGGCGGCCTTCGCCTTCATCTCCGGCTGGTTTGCGCTACGTTCGCACGCACCGCGCGCGGCCCGCTGGTGGCTCGCGGGGGTGCTGGTCCTGGGCGTGCTGTTCGGGTGGGCGCAGATGGTGCGGGGCGCGCACTACGCCAGCCACACCATGTGGTCAGCCTGGATCTGCTGGACCGCCTGCGCGCTGTTGAACGGGATGTTCAACCGCCCGACGGCCGCGCCAGCTCCTGTCGCATCGACTCGATGACCGCCTGGTAGTCAGGCTTGCCGAAGATCGCGCTGCCGGCCACGAAGGTGTCGGCCCCGGCGTCGGCCACTCGGCGGATGTTGTCCACCTTGATGCCGCCGTCCACCTCCAGGCGGACGTCGCGGCCGGTGGCGTCGATCAGCTTGCGCACCCGCTCGATCTTGCGCAACGCACCGTCGATGAAGCTCTGCCCGCCAAAGCCCGGGTTCACGCTCATGATGAGCACCAGGTCCAGCTGGTCGATGGTCCACTCCAGCACGTCCAGCGAAGCCGCAGGATTGAACACCAGGCCGGTCTTGCAGCCCTCGGCGCGAATGAGCTGCAAGGTGCGGTCCACGTGCGCGCTGGCCTCTGGGTGAAAGCTCACCAGATCAGCGCCGGACTTGGCAAAGGCCTGGGCGAGCGCATCCACCGGCTGCACCATCAGGTGCACGTCAATCGGCGCAGGCGTGCCGTCAGGCTTGACCGCATGACGCCGCAGCGCCTGACACACCATGGGGCCGAAGGTGAGGTTGGGCACGTAATGGTTGTCCATCACGTCGAAGTGGATCCAGTCCGCCCCGGCGGCCAGCACGTCGCGCACTTCCTGCCCCAAACGGGCGAAGTCGGCCGAGAGGATGGACGGTGCGATGCGGTACGTGGTCATGCGGACGATCTTAAACTCGCAAGATGTCACGACCCGAGTTCAGTACCAGCGTGCGCGTGCAGTACCTGCCCGAGCGCTCCAATCCGCCCGACGGGCCTTTCGCCTTCGCCTACACCGTGACCATCCGCAACACAGGCGACTGCACGTCGCAGTTGGTGGCGCGGCAGTGGCTGGTGACTGACGCCCATGGGCGCACGGACGAGGTGCGCGGCCTGGCGGTGGTGGGCCACCAGCCGCTGCTCAAGCCCGGGGAGGTTTTCGAGTACACGAGTTGGACGCAGCTTTCCACACCGCAAGGCAGCATGCGCGGCACCTTTTTCTGCATGACGGAAGACGCACGGCCTTTTGAGGCAGCGGTGGCCGCTTTCGACCTGGTGTCGCCGGGGTCATTGCACTGAACCGTGCCCAGTGGGGCCGTGCACCCGTGGCCGTCACCTTGCGGCCGTGAACGGCGGGAGACCGCCTTCGCTCATGTCCCCCGAGCCGTGCTGCGCACGCCTCTCCTCCTTGACTTCGCTGCGGCAGTCACCCGCCGCCCACGGCTCGTCCACGCAAGAGGGCATGCATCAGCCAACTCCAAGTTCAGCGGTCGTCCCGATCGCCGTCTTTGCGCTCGCCGCGCTTGCGGCCCGAGAACATGGTCCACCAGACCAGAAAGACCAGCAGCGCCAGCGCGCCCAGGGCCTCGACGATGAGCAGCCACATGACTCAGGCCCTTTCGCTGATGACGGGCGCGCGCCGGTAGCCTGACGAGGCCTCCATCAGGCGCTGGGTGTAGGGGTCCTGCGCGCGCAACTGAGCGAGGTCGGCCGAGCTGAGCGTCTCGACCATGCGCCCGCGCTGCATCACGGTGACGCGCTCGCACAGGTGGGTGACCACGGCCAGGTCGTGGCTGACCATGACGAAGGTCAGCCGCCGCTGCTGGCGCAGGGCGTCCAGCAGATTGAGCACCTCGGCCTGTACCGACGCGTCCAGCGCCGAGGTGGGTTCGTCCAGCAGCAGCACCTGGGGCTGCAGGATCAGGGCCCGCGCGATGGCCACGCGCTGACGCTGGCCACCAGAGAGCTGGTGCGGGTAGCGGAAGCGAAACCCGCTGCCCAGACCCACCTCGTCCAGGGCCTGGGTGATGCGGGCTTCGGCGTCGGTCATGCCGTGGATGGCCAGGGGCTCGGCCAGGATGCGGTCCACGGTCTGGCGCGGGTGCAGCGAGCCGTACGGGTCCTGGAACACCATCTGAACCTGGCGCCTGAAGGCGCGGGTGCCTGGGGCCGGCAAGGCGCCAGTGCCGCCTGACGACGAGCTCTCCCCCAGCAACGCCACCTGCCCCCCCGTGCGCGGCGCCAGGCCGCAGATGGCCCGCAGCACGGTGGACTTGCCGGAGCCAGATTCGCCCACGATGCCGAAGCTCTCCCCGGGCCGCACCTGAAAGCTCGCCCCTTCCACGGCCGTGAAGCCGTCGTAGACCACGCGCAGCTCGCTGACCTCCAGGCCGACAGGCCCGCTGAACGTGGCCGCCGTCATGCCGCCCATTCCGGCTGCCGATCCAGAACCGGCAGTGGCCGTCGCGTGCCGCCCAGCTCTGGCAGGCAGTTCAGCAAGCCCTGCGTGTAGGGGTGCCGGGCTTCGGACAGCCGCCCCGAGTCCAGCTCCTCCACCACCCGGCCGGCGTACATCACCAGCACCCGGTCGCAGAAGGTGGACACCAGGCGCAGGTCGTGCGAGACGAAGACCAGACCCATGCCGCGCTCCACCACCAGGCGGTCCAGGATACGCAACACCTCGAGCTGCACCGTGACGTCCAGCGCCGAGGTGGGCTCATCGGCGATCAGCAGGTCGGGCTCGGCGATCAGCATCATGGCGATCATGGCGCGCTGGCCCATGCCACCGGAGACCTCATGGGGATACAAAGCGTACACGCGCTGCGGGTCGTCGATGCGCACGGCCTCCAGCGCCTGCAGCGCCTGACGGCGGGCCTGGGCGGCACCCACGGGGCGGTGGGCGCGCAAGGTCTCGACGATCTGCTCGCCGATGCGCATCACGGGGTTCAGCGAAAACTTCGGGTCCTGCAGCACCATGGCCATGCGTGCGCCGCGCAGACGTCGGCGCTGCGCGGGGGGGCACTGCAGCAGGTCGATGCCGTCAAAGCGCAGGCGCTGCGCGCTCACGCGCCCGCCTGGCGAGGTCAGCCCCAGGATGGCGCGGCCGGTCTGCGACTTGCCCGAGCCGCTCTCGCCCACGATGCCCAGCCGCTCGCGCCCCAGCGTGAAGGACACACCGCGCACCACCTCGGTCCACCCGCCTTCGCGCGCGGGGTAGGCCACGCGCAGGTCCTGCACATCCAAAAGAGGTGCCGTTCGGCCCGAAGGCGTGGACGTGCTGGCGGCTGCACTCATTTCGCCGCCTTCGGGTCCAGCGCGTCGCGCAGTCCGTCACCCAGCAGGTTGAAGGCCAGGCTGACGACGAAGATCGCCAGGCCCGGCCCGGCAGCCACCCACCACTGGTCCAGCACGAACTGACGGCCGCCGGCGATCATCGCGCCCCACTCGGGCTGCGGCGGCTGCGCCCCCAGGCCCAGAAAGCCCAGGCCGGCCGCCGTGAGGATGATGCCGGCCATGTCCAGCGTCACGCGCACGATGACCGAGCTCAGGCACAGCGGCACGATATGACGCAGCACGATGCGGGTGGGCGAAGCGCCGATGAGCTGCACCGCCGCGATGTAGTCGGCCTGGCGCACCGTCAGCGTCTCGGCGCGCGCGATGCGGGCATAAGGCGGCCAGGAGGTGATGGCAATCGCGATCACGGCGTTCTCGATGCCCGGGCCCAGCGCGGCCACGAAAGCCAGCGCGAGGATGAGCCGGGGAAAGGCCAGGAAGATGTCGGTGATGCGCATGAGCACGGCGTCGAGCCAGCCTCCTGCATAACCGGCCACCGTGCCCACCAGCAGGCCCACCGGGGCAGCCAGCACCGCCACCAGCACCACCACCTGCAGCGTGATGCGCGAGCCGTGGATGATGCGCGACAGGATGTCGCGGCCCTGATCATCGGTGCCGAACCAGTGCGCTGCCGAGGGCGGCAGCAGGCGCGAGGTGCGCAGGTCGCCTTCGGTGGGCGAGTAGGGCGCGATCCAGGGCGCGAGCACCGCCATGGCCACCAGCCCCAGCACGATCAGCAGTCCCACCACCGCCAGGCGGTTGCGGGTGAAGGTGCGCCAGGTGGTATAGGCCCGGCCCAGGGCCGCCTGGCGTCGGGACGCTGGGCGCTCGCTCAGCAGCCAGGCGTGCCAACGCGTGAACCGTCCGGCGCTCATCGGCTGCGCGTCCTGGGGTCCAGCAGGCGGTACAGCAGGTCCGACAGCAGGTTCAACCCGACGAAGATGGTGCCCACGACGATGGTGCCCCCCAGCACGGCGTTCATGTCGGCGTTTTGCAGCGAGTTGGTGATGTACAGGCCCAGCCCGGGCCAGGCGAACACGGTCTCGGTCAGCACCGAGCCTTCAAGCAGCCCGGCATAGGACAGTGCGATCACCGTCACCAGCGGCACCATCGCGTTGCGCAAAGCGTGGCGCCAGATGATGCGCGCCTCCGACAGGCCCTTGGCACGCGCGGCCACCACGTACTCCTGCGACAACTCGGTCAGCATGAAGGACCGCGTCATGCGGCTGATGTAGGCCATGGAGAAGTAACCCAGCAGCGCCGCGGGCAGGGCCAGGTGCGACAGCGCGTTGCGAAAGGCCTCCCATTCACCGGCCCGGGCAGCATCCCACAGCAGCAGACCGGTCACGGGCGTGAGCGTGAACTCGAAGGCCACATCGATGCGGCCGGGGCCCGCCACCCAGCCGAGCTTGGCGTAGAACAGCACCAGGGCCATGAGACCCAGCCAGAAGATGGGCACCGAGTAGCCCACCAGGCCCATCACGCGCACGGCCTGGTCGGCCAGCCCGCCCTTGCGCACGGCCGCCCACACGCCCAGCGGCACGCCCAAGCCCGCGCCGATGATGATGCCGGCCGTGGCCAGTTCCAGCGTGGCAGGGAAGGCCCGCGCAATGTCCTCCAGCACCGGCTTGGTGGTCAGCACCGAGGTGCCGAAGTCGCCCTGGAAGATCTTCTTCAGGTAGATCGCGAACTGCTCCCACAGCGGCAGGTTCAACCCCAGCTCCTGGCGCACGCGCTCGATCACATGCTCCGGCGCCCGGTCGCCCACGATGGCCAGCACCGGGTCGATGGGGATCACCCGCCCGATGAAGAAGGTGACCGCCAGCAGCCCCAGGTAAGTGACAGCGATGACCAGGAGGAAGCCGGCGAGGGCGCGCAACCGCTGCGCCCCGCGCGGGAGCGCCGCGTTCAACGCTTGGACACCCTGAACATGTAGGTCGAGTCCGAGGTCGGGCCGATCTTCAGGCCCTCAACATTGCTGCGGTGGGCGGCCACTTCGGTCTGCTGGAACAGCATCACGAAGGGGCTGGTGCGGCGGTGCTCGGCCTGGATCTCCTCGTACATCTGCTTGCGCTTGGCGCCATCGCGCTCCAGCACCGCGGCATCGGCCTTCTTCGTCATGTCGGGGATGGCCCAGGCGTTGCGCCATGCCAGCGGCTTGCTCTTGGCGTCGTCGGCGTTGTCGGGGTTGCGCGCGAAGGTGTCGGCATTGGTGTGCGGATCCCAGTAGTCCGCACCCCAGGTGCCGATGAAGATGTCGTGCTGGCGCGCGCGGTACTTGGTCAGCGTCTGTTTGCCGTCGCCCGGGATGATCTCGAGCTCGATGCCGCCGCGCTTGAAGGTCTGCTGGATCGCCTCGGCCACGGCCTGTATGGGCTGTGCGCTGCGCACATCCATGGTCACCTTGAAGCCCGGGGCCACCCCCGCCCGGGCCAGCAGCCCCCGGGCCCTGTCCACGTCGAGCTTGTAGGGGTTCGCAGTGGAGGCGCCCAGCATGCCCACGGGCAGGAAGTTCTGGTGCACCACGCCAATGTTCTTCATGATGGTGTCACCGATGGCCTGGTAGTCCACCAGCCACTTGAAGGCTTCGCGCACCTCGGGCTTGGCCAGCGTGGGGTTCTTCTGATTCAGGCTGAAGTAGTACACCGTGCCCTTGGGCGTGGCGGTCGTCTTGATGTCCTTGCTGTTGGCCAGGGCGGCCAAGTCCTGTGCGCCCAGGTTGCGCGCGATGTCCACGTCACCCTTTTCCAGCAGCAGGCGCTGCGTGGCCGGCTCCTTGAGGTGCCGGTAGATCACGCGGGCCATGATGGACTTGGTGCCGTTGTAGTTGTCGTTGCGCTCCAGCGCCACCACCTCGTTGGCCCGCCACTCGCGGATCCTCAGCGGGCCCGAGCCGGCGTAGTTGGTCTTCAGCCAGTTCCAGCCCAGGTCGCTCACGCCGTCCTTGACCACTTCCTTGCTCAGCACCAGCTTCTTGTCCACGATCGAGGCCACGTTGGCCGTCAGGCAGTTCAGCACGAAGGTGGGTGCGAAGTTCTTCTCCGTGGTCAGGGTCAGCGTGAGCGGGCCGGTGGCCTTGATGCGCTCGTTGATGTTGTCCTTGTTGAAGCCGAACTGCGTGAGGATGAAGGCTGGCGACTTGTCCAGCAACACGGCGCGCTGCAGGGAGAACACCACGTCCTCGGCGGTGATGGGGTTGCCCGAGGCGAACTTCATTCCCGCACGCAGCTCGAAGCTGAAGGTCCGCCCATCGGCGCTGACCGTCCAGCCCTTGGCCAGATCGGGCAGCAGCTTGGAGGGGTCGTTGACGTCGTAACGCAGCAGCCGGTCGTAGGCGTTGCCCATGATCTCGCCAGCGGAGATCTCGAAGGCCTCGGCCGGATCCAGCGAGATGATGTCGTCGAAAGCCGAGGCGATCACCAGGGTGTCCCGAGGGGTGGCCGCCCACAGGCTGCCGGCGGCCGTCAGGCCCAGCAGGGCGGCGGCCGCAGCGGCGGCGGTGCGGCGGGTCAACAGCAGGCTGCGCGGCGCGCTGGCCGCGGAAATGCGCTTGGTCATGAACTTCTCCTGAGGGGGCCACGGGGGTGGCGGCGGCCGCGCACGGCATGTGCGACCCGTGTGGCGGATCTTACGCACGGCCGGCCGGCCCGGGCCTTCCTGAAATCCCTGCCCCGCATGCGCGATCGGCCCGGCCCCATTCCCGCGTGTTATGGGTGCGCCACGAGCATTCATTCGGCGTGCGGTTGCCTGGGGCCGGCGCCGCGCGCTGGCGCGCGCTACGCTTGGTCTTCCCACAACTCATCGGCGTTGCCTCGAATCGGGGCTGCGCCCGCGGATGGCCATGACCACCACGCTGCGCCGAAGGCCCTTGCTGCTGAGCACTTGCGCCACACTGGCCGGCATGCCCTTGCTGGGCGGCTGCGCCGGGACCGCAGGCGTGGTCGCGTTCCCTGGCGCGGGATCTGGAGAGCGCATGGCAGAAACCCCACCCGAGCCCCGCATCGACCGTACGGCGCTGAACCGCGAGTTGTCCGCCATCGTGACCGATCCGGCCAGCCCCTGGGCGCAGGTCAGCACGCTGGCGATCCGCGGCGGGCAGGTGGTCTACGGCGGCCACTTCGGCCGGCGTTACATCCACCCCACCGACCGGGCGCTGGACCTGCCCGTCAACGAGCGCACGATGTTCCGCATCGCCTCGATCTCCAAGCTGGTGGTCTCGGTGGCCGTCATGCGCCTGGTCGACCAGGGCCGGCTGGACCTGGACGCCGATGTCAGCGAGGCCCTGGGGTGGCGGCTGCGCCACCCGCAGCACCCGCAGACGCCCCTGAGCCTGCGCCTGTTGATGACCCACCGCTCCGGGCTCAATGACGTGGGCGGCTACAACTGGGGCCCCGACGTCTCCCTGCGCGAGGCGCTGCAGCCGGGCGGCCGCCTGTACCGTGACGGTGTGGCCTGGCGGGCCGACCGCGCGCCGGGCACCTGGTTCAACTACACCAACCTGAACTGGGGCGTCATCGGCACCGTGATGGAGCGCGCCACGGGCGAGCGATTCGACCGACTGATGCACCGCCTGGTGCTGCAACCCCTGGGCCTGCGGGGCGGGTTCAACCCGGCGGGCCTGCCAGGGGACGATGCCGACGACATCGCCACGCTGTACCGCAAGCGCCGGATGGAGGGTGAGCGCGAGATCTGGGAGCCGGACGGCCCTTGGGTGCCGCAGGCCGACGACCACCGGCCTGGGCGGCCCCGCCCCCCGGCCGGCCTGGACGCCTACGTACCGGGCACCAACGGCACGCTCTTCGGCCCCCAGGGCAGCCTGCGCATCAGCGTGGCCGACCTGGGCACCCTGATGCAGATGCTGATGAACGGCGGGCAGCACCGGGGCCAGACGCTGCTCTCACCCCGCGCGCTGACCCTGCTGGCCGGCGAACAGTGGCGCTTCGACCCCACGCGGCCCAACGGCGACACGCTGGACGACGGCATGCTGTCCTGGGCGCTGGGCCCGCAGCGCTTCACTGACGTCAGCGGCCCGGGGCGGGGCGACCGCGTGGTCGAAGGCGGCGGTGTCACGGGCTGGGGCCACATGGGCGACGCCTACGGGCTGCTGGCCTCCTTCGTGCTCGACCCCGTGCAGCGCAACGGCATGGTCACCGTCATCAGCGGCCCCAGCCGCAACCCGTATACCCCCAAAGGCCGCTGGTCGTCCATGGCACGCACCGAAGAGCAGGTGATGACCGCGGTGTGGCGCGGGGCGGTGCAGGCTCGGGGCTGAACTCGGCGGGCCCGGGCGGTTCACACCACCGGTCAGAAGGCAGCAGCCGAACGACACCAACCAAACGATGCCAACCAAACGAAAACAAAGTTTTTTGACAGGCAACAAGCGGGAGATCAGAATCCATCCGCCCGCGGCCCACCGGAGCCCCTGACAACGGCGCTCCAGGGCGCACCAGGGGCGCAGCACAGAGCCGCTTGCTCTGGAGGATCCCGTCATGCCCCTTGCTGCCCGCGAACTCACGGCTGCCCACTGGGGCACTTACGAGCTGGTACGGGGTACGGGCGCCGATGGCCCGGTGAGCGCGCTGGCCGCACTGGCCGAGGACCCGGACCCCTCCCCCATCGGCCTGGCCATGCTGCAGGCCTACCGGCAGGGGCCCCGCGTGCGAGCCCCTGCGGTGCGGCGCAGCTGGCTTGAGCAGGGCCCAGGCGCACGTACGCCGTTGCGAGGCCGTGAGCCTTTCGTGGAGGTGTCCTGGGACCGGGCCCTGGAGCTGGTGGCTGGTGAGCTGCGCCGCGTGCGCGAGCAGCAAGGTAACGAGGCCCTCTTCGGTGGCTCTTACGGTTGGTCCAGCGCGGGGCGCTTTCACCACGCGCAGAGCCAATTGCACCGCTTCCTGAACTGCATTGGCGGGTACGTGAGGCACAACGACTCCTACAGCCTGGGCGCCGGGCGGGTGGTCATGCCGCACATCGTCGACACCATGGACAGTCTCATGGCCAACCACACCGATTGGCGGACGCTGGCGGCGCACACACGGCTGTTCGTCACCTTCGGCGGCGTGCCGCGCAAGAACGCGCAGGTGGGCGCCGGCGGGGCCAGCCGGCACCACGTGCATGAGGGGCTGCAGCAACTGGCGGCTGCCGGCTGCCGCTTCGTCAACTTCAGCCCGGTGCGCAGCGATCTGGACGTGCCG
>CAYSOD010000021.1:0-6955 GCA_964432385.1 uncultured Rubrivivax sp. | reverse complement strand
CAGGGGCGGCGCACCCTGGTCAACGTGGCCTGGTCACTGCAGCGCGCCGACCACGGCGAGCAGGCCTTCTGGGCCACCGTGGGCCTGGCGGCGGTCATCGGGCACATCGGACTGCCGGGCGGGGGCTTCGGCTGCGCCTACGGGTCGGTCAACGTGATGGGCAGCGACAGCCCGCGTCTGCCCGGCCCGACCCTGCCCCAGGGCGACAACCCGGTCAAAGCTTTCATCCCCTGCGCCCGCATCGCCGACCTGTTGCTCCATCCCGGTCAGACCTTCGACTACAACGGCGGCCGCCACGTCTACCCCGACATCAAGCTGGTGTACTGGGCCGGCGGTAACCCCTTCCACCACCACCAGGACCTGAACCGCCTGCTGCAGGCCTGGCACCGGCCGCAAACCATCGTGGTGCATGAGCAGGTGTGGAACGCCCACGCCAAGCTCGCGGACATCGTGCTGCCCGCCACCTCCACCCTGGAGCGCGAGGACATCGGCTCGTCCACCCGCAACCCGCTGTACGTGGCCATGCGGCAGGTCGACCAGCCCCCGGGCCTGGCGCGCGACGACCACGCCATCTTCGCCGACCTGGCCTCCGCGCTGGGCGCCGGCGAGGCCTACACCCTGGGCCGCAGCCCGCGGGAGTGGCTGCGGGCCCTGTGGGAGGACTGGCGCGTGGCCCTGCGGCCACTCGGGGTGGGCGAGCCCCCGGACTTCGACACCTTCTGGCAGATCGGCCACTGGTGGGTGCCCGACAGCGCGCGCAAGCCTGTGGTGCTGTTGCAGGGCTTTCGCCAGGACCCGCAACGTCATGCCCTGCGCACCCCGAGCGGCCGCCTGGAGTTGCACAGCGCCACGGTGGCGGGCTTCGGTTTGGACGACTGCCCAGGCCACCCCGTCTGGCGCGAGCCCGCCGAGTGGCTGGGGGCGACCACCGCGCAACGCTGGCCGCTGCACATGATCTCTGACCAGCCGGTGACGCAGCTGCACAGCCAGCTGGACTTCTCGAGCTGGAGCCGATCTCACAAGGTGGCCGGGCGAGCCCCCGTGTGGCTGCACCCGCAGGACGCCCAGGCGCGGGGCATCGCGCAAGGCGACACGGTGGAACTCTTCAACGAGCGCGGGGCCTGCCTGGCCGGCGCGGTGTTGACCGAAGACATCCGAACCGGCGTGGTGAAGCTGTCTACCGGCGCCTGGTGGGACCCGCTGGAGCCCGGCGTGCCCGGATCGCTGGACTTGCACGGCAACCCCAATGTGCTCACGCGGGATGTGGGGGCGTCGCGCCTGTCGCAGGGCTGCAGTGCCCAAAGCTGTCTGGTGGAAGTGCGCAAGGCGATCAACCCTCCCAGCCCCAGGCCCTTTGAGTTGCCAACCCTGGTCGAGTCTCAAACGAAAACAAAGTTTTTTTGACATTGCGAACAGGGCTGTTCAGAATCACCCTGCGAAGGCTTCGCGGAGCCGCCGATCCACAACCCCGAACAAACGGGTTTACCCGCCTGCACATCGGGCCCGCCGCACGGGCCTGCCCCTTCACCTGAGCGTTGGAGCACCTCCCATGAACCACCCACGTTCCGCCCTTTCCGAGCCCGACCCTGGCAGCCTGCACGCAGGGCGTGCGGGCCGGCGGTGGACGGGCCTGCTGGCAGCCCTGTCCCTCACCCTGGCCGCAGGAGTTGCCAGTGCGCAGTCCAAGGCCCTGGTGTTCTGCACCGCCTCGGACCCCGAGGGATTCGATGCCGCACGCTGGGTGTCCACGCAGACCATCGACGCCGCCGGCATGGCGCTGTACAACCGCTTGGTCGAATTCGAGGCCGGCACGTTGCGCCTGCTGCCGGGCCTGGCCGAGAAGTGGGACATTGGCCGGGACGGCCGCACCTACACCTTCAACCTGCGCCGCGGCGTCAAGTTCCACAGCACCGACTGGTTCAAGCCGGGCCGGGACTTCAACGCCGACGACGTGGTGCTGTCGCTGGAGCGTTACCGTGACCGCGAAGGGGCGTTCAACAAGGCTTACGGTGTCAACAGCTACCCCTACAACAACGGCTGGGCCGCCAACGTGGCCAGCGTCGAGAAGGTCGACCCGCTGACCGTGCGCGTCACCCTCAAGGCCGCGGACTCCACCTTCCTGGCCAACCTGGCCATGGCCACCTCGGTGATCATCTCCGCGGAGTACGCCGATCAACTGCAGAAAGCCGGCAAGCTGGCGGAGCTGGACACGCGGCCGGTGGGCACCGGCCCCTGGGTGATGCGCCGCTACGACAAGGACACAGCGGTGCGCTACGACGCGAACACGGCCTATTGGGGCGGCAAGCCCAAGACGGACCGCCTGATCATCCAGACTGTCAAGGACTCTGCCGTGCGGGTGCAAAAACTGAAGGCCGGCGAGTGCCACATCGGCGGCGACCCGCGGCCCCAGGAGGTGGAAACGCTGAAGGCCGACCGCAACATCAACATGCTGGAAGTCGCGGGCCTGAATGTGGGTTATGTGGGCTTCAACACCCAGTCCAAGCCCTTCGACAACCGCGACGTGCGCACTGCGCTGGCCATGGCGGTGAACCGCAAGGCCATCATCGAAGCGGTCTACCAGGGCAGCGCACTGGCCACTTCGCAGCTGGTGCCTCCGGGCATGCTGGGCCACTTCGCCGACCTCAAGGACATCCCGTATGACCCCGAGCAGGCCAAGCGCTTGCTCGCCGGCGCCGGGCTGGCCAGTGGTCTGGAGGTGGACATCTGGGCGCCACCCATCACGCGCCAGTACAACCCGGACATGCGCAAGACCGCCGAGATGATGCAGGCCGACTGGGCGCGCATTGGTGTCAAGGCCAAGGTGGTGTCTTATGAGTGGGGCGACTTCCTCAAGCGCGTGCGCGCCGGCGAGCACCAGGTGGCCCTCATTGGCTGGGCGGCGGACTATGCCGACCCGGACAACTTCTTCGTGCCCCTGGTGACCTGCTCGCGCCCCACGGCCTCGCGCTGGTGCACCAAGGAGGTGGACGACGCACTGGCCGCCGCCCGCGCCACGGTGGACGTGGCCGAGCGCGGCCGGCAGTACCGCCGCGTGGTGGACACCGTGCACCGTGAGATGCCCTACCTGCCCCTGGCACACGGCAAGCGCTGGCAGCCCGTGCGCAAGGAGGTGCAGGGCCTGCGCATCGACCCGCTGACGCGCACCATCCTGCACGAGGTGGAGCTGCGTTGAACGCCACGGGCTTGAGCGTGCCCCCAGGGGCCATTCGACGCCGGGCCCGGCCACCCGCGCTGCCCCTGGCGTGCTTCGCTTCCTGCTGACCCGCCTGGCCCTGGTGGTGCCCACGGTGCTGGGGATCACCGTGCTGGCCTTCGCCTTGGCACGCCTGCTGCCGGGCGACCCGGTGGAGGTGATGCTGGGCGAGCGCATCCCCGACCGCGACACCTACCTCGCACAACTGGCCAAGCTCGGGCTGGACCAGCCGCTGCCCTTGCAGTACCTGCACTACCTGGGGCGGCTCGTGCGAGGCCAGATGGGCGAGTCCATGGTGAACCGCCAGCCGGTGCTCGAGGAGTTTCTGAAACTGTTCCCCGCCACCATCGAGCTGGCGCTGTGCGCCATGGTGGTGTCTGCCGGCGTGGGCCTGCTGATCGGCACCCTGGCGGCGCTTCGGCGCGGCAGCCTGCTGGACCAGGCGCTGATGGGCGTGTCCATGGCCGGGCACTCCATGCCCATCTACTGGTGGGGCCTGCTGGTGATCATGTTCTTCTCCGTGGGCATGCGGGAGTGGTGGCCCGCCCTGGCCCTGCCCGTGTCGGGGCGCATGGACGTGCAGTTCGACGTGCCCGCGCGCACCGGCTTCATGCTGGTGGATGCCTGGCTGTCCGGCGAACGTGGTGCCATGCGCTCGGCGTTGTCACACCTGGTGCTGCCCAGCCTGGTGCTGGGCACCTACGCCATGGCCCTGGTGGCACGGATGACGCGCTCGTCACTGCTGGAGGTGCTGGGCCAGGACTTCGTGCGTGCGGCCCGGGCGCGGGGCCTGGCCCCCTGGCGGGTGATCGGCCTGCACGCCATGCGCAGCGCCCTGATCCCGGTGGTGACGGTGCTGGGCATGCAGGCCGGTGCGCTGCTGGGCGGCGCGGTGATCACCGAGACCATCTTCTCCTGGCCGGGCATCGGGCGCTGGCTGATCGAGGCGATCTGGAAGCGTGACTACCCGGTCATCCAAGGCGGCATCTTGCTCACGGCCCTGGTGGTCATCGGCGTGAACCTGCTGGTGGACATGCTCTACGGTCTGATCGACCCGCGCATTCGCCATCCCCGCGCCTGAACGCCCGACCGCGATCACGACATCATGGCCATGCCGCCCACCTCGTCAACGGACTTGCGTCCAGCGGCCCACCCGCCCGAGGCCGTGCCCGGCCGCTGGCGCGAGGCCTGGCGTGCCTTGCGCAAACGCCGGGCGGCGATGGCCGGGCTGGTGGTGTGCGTGGTGCTGGCCCTGGTCGCGCTGGGCGCGCCTTTCATCGCGCCACACGACCCAGCCCAGCAGTACCGTGACCACCTGCTGGCCCCCGGCCTGTGGGCAGGCGGCAGCTGGCGTTTCCCGCTGGGCACCGACGACCTGGGCCGCGACCTGCTGTCACGCCTGATCTGGGGCGCGCGGGTGTCGCTGATGATCGGCGTGGCCGCCGTGGTGTTGGCTCTCGTGCCCGGCGTGCTGCTGGGGCTGCTGGCAGCGTTTCGTCCGCGCATCGCAGGCGTGGTGATCGGCCGCATGGTGGACGTGCTCATGGCGGTGCCCGGCATGCTGCTGGCCCTGGCGGTGGTGGCCGTGCTGGGGCCAGGCCTCGTCAACACCGTGCTGGCCATCGCGCTGGTGATGCTGCCGCCCTTTGTGCGCCTGGTGCGCGCCTCGGCCCTGGTGGAGATGTCGCGCGACTACTACGTGGCCTCGCAGGTGGCCGGCGCCAGCCAGGCCCGGCTGATGTTTGACACCGTGCTGCCCAACTGCCTGGCACCGGTGATCGTGCAGGGGACTCTAGGCTTTTCCACCGCCGTGCTGGAAGCGGCAGCACTGGGCTTTCTGGGCTTGGGGGCGCAGCCGCCCACGCCGGAGTGGGGCACGATGCTGGCCGCCTCGCGCGACTGGATCGAGAAGGCGCCTGCACTGGTCACCCTGCCGGGCCTGGCCATCTTCGTGACGGTGATTGCGATCAACCTGCTAGGCGACGGCCTGCGCGACGCGCTGGACCCGCGTCTGAAGTCCCATGGCTGAGCCGCTGCTGGAGGTGCAGGACCTGCACGTGCGCTTCCGTGGCGAAGGCGCCGACCTGCTGGCCGTGGAAGGGCTGAGCCTGCAGGTGCACCGCGGCGAGGTGCTGGGCCTGGTGGGGGAGTCCGGCTCCGGCAAGAGCGTGTCGATGATGGCGGTCATGGGCCTGATCGACCCGCCTGGCGAGGTGCAAGCGCGGCGCATCGCGCTGAATGGGGTGGAGCTGCGCTCGCTGCCCCCACGGGAACGGCGGCGCCTGCTGGGTTCCCGGCTGTCCATGATCTTTCAGGACCCGGCCGCCAGCCTGGACCCCTGCTACACCATCGGCTCGCAACTGCTGGAAACCCTGGCGGCCCACCATGGCGGCCCGGCCCGCGCCCACCGCTCACGGGCGCTGGAGCTGCTCAGCGCAGCCGAGGTGCCGGATGCGGCCGCGCGCATGCAGGCCTACCCCCACCAGCTGTCAGGCGGGCTGTGCCAGCGCGTGATGATCGCCCTGGCGCTGGCTGGCGAGCCCGAGCTGCTGATCGCCGACGAACCGACCACGGCCCTGGACGTCACCATCCAGGCCCAGATCGTGGACCTGCTGCAACGGCTGCAACGCGAGCGCGGGCTGTCGCTCATCCTCATCAGCCACGACCTGGCGCTGGTGTCGGGCGTGGCCGACCGCGTGGTGGTGATGTACGCCGGCCAGGCCATGGAGGCCGGGCCCGCGCGCGCCACCTTCGCCGTCCCCGCGCATCCCTACACCCGGGCCCTGATGCAGGCGCTGCCCCAGGCCAGCCGTGGGCAGGTACGGCTGCAGGCCCTGCCCGGCATCGTGCCCGGCCGCACCGACCGACCCGCAGGCTGTCTGCTCGCCCCCCGGTGCGCTCAGTCACAGGCCGAGTGCCATGCGCGCAGGCCGGCCTTGCGCGAGCTGCCGCTGGCCGGGCCCGCAGCGGGTCTGAACGCCGAAGGGAACCTGCCAGGCCCGCCGCGACTCGTGGCCTGCCATCTGGCGGGTGGATTGAAGGATGTGCCAGCAAGTGGACTGGAAGACGCCAGCGCAGGCGCTGGCCCCGGTGGCGCAGGTGGCGGGGCATGACCACAGCACCAGCCGCTCCCGCCCTGGAAGCCACCAACCTGGCCAAGACCTACCCGTTGCGTCAGGGCTGGTTCTCGCCACCGCGCCCGGTGCAGGCGCTGGCGGGGGTCAGCTTCGCGCTGGCCCCGGGCCGCACACTGGCCGTGGTGGGCGAATCCGGCTGCGGCAAGACCACCCTGGCCCGGCAGCTCACGCTGATCGAGCGCCCCAGCGCCGGGCAGTTGCGCATCGGCGGACGGGAGGCACCCGCCCCTGGCAGCGCTGCGGCGGCCGCCTTTCGGCAGCAGGTGCAGATGGTCTTCCAGAACCCCTACTCGTCACTGAACCCGCGCAAGACGGTAGCGGCCATCGTGGAGGAGCCCCTGGCCATCAACACCAGCGCTGCTGCTGACGAGCGCCAATCCCGTGCCCTGGAGATGCTGGCCCAGGTGGGGCTGTCCGCAGACCAGGCACGGCGCTACCCGCACATGTTCTCGGGCGGCCAGCGCCAGCGCATCGCCATTGCGAGAGCCATGGTGCTGCAACCTTCGGTGCTGGTGGCCGACGAGCCCGTCTCGGCCCTGGACGTCTCGGTGCAGGCCCAGGTGCTCAACCTGTTCATGGACCTGCAGGAGCGCCACCGAACGGC
>CAYSOD010000020.1:0-19542 GCA_964432385.1 uncultured Rubrivivax sp. | reverse complement strand
GCTGGCCGTGGCCGTGGCCTTTCATGGCGGGCTGTTCAACATCGGCGGCGAGGGCCAGGCCATGATGGGCGGGCTGGGCGCAGGCCTGGCGGCCCTGGCCTGGTCGGCCCACCTCCCGGGCTGGGCCATGCTGCCCGCCCTGGTGCTGGCGGCCGCACTCTTCGGGCTGGCCTGGGCAGCGGTGCCGGCCGCGCTGCAGGCTTGGCGAGGCAGCCACGTGGTCATCACGACCATCATGTTCAATTTCATGGCCTCGGCGCTGTTGTCCTACCTGCTGGTGCACGTGCTCAAGGAGCCCGGCAACATGACGCCAGAAAGTCGCGCCTTCGCCGAGTCCGCCCGTCTGCCAGGGATGCATGAGCTGCTGGGCACCCTGGGCATCGAGTGGCCGCGCACACCCCTGAACGCCAGCGTGGGGCTGGCCGTGCTGGCCACCCTGGGCGTGCACCTCCTGTTGCGCCACACCCGCGCCGGCTACGCGCTGCGCACGGTGGGCTTTTCGCCCGAAGCCGCGCGCTACGCCGGCATGGCGCCGCGGCGCGTGGTGCTGGGCTCCATGGCGCTGTCGGGGGCATTGGCCGGCCTGGTGGGCGTCAACGAGATCGCCGGGGTGCACGGGCGCTTGTTGCTGGACTTCGTGGCTGGGGCCGGGTTTGCCGGCATCGCCGTCAGCCTGATCGGACGCAACCACCCCGTGGGCATCGTCCTGGCTTCGCTGCTGTTTGGCGCGCTGTACCAGGGCGGGGCGGAGTTGGCCTTCGAGATCCGCGGCTTCTCGCGCGACATGGTGTTCATGCTGCAAGGCCTGATCGTGCTGTTCGCCGGGGCCATGGCGCAGGTCAGCGCGGCCTGGCTGGCCAAGGGCTGGGCGCGCTGGCAGCGCCGAGCCGCACAGGTCGTCGAGGCCCCGGTGTGATCGAGTTGCTGGACCCCACCCTGCTGGGCACGCTGGTGGCCAGCACCTTGCGCGTGGCCACCCCGCTGATCCTTTGCGCGCTGGCCGGCGTGCTGTGCGAGCGCGCGGGCGTGGTGGACCTGGGCCTGGAGGGCAAGATGCTCATGACGGCTTTCGTGGCCGCCAGCGTGGGCTCAGCCACCGGTTCGCCCGCGCTCGCGCTGGCCGCTGCCCTGGCCGTGGGCGTGGCGCTGTCCATGCTGCACGGCTACGCCTGCGTGAGCCACACGGGTGACCAGGTGGTCATGGGCATGGCCATCACCATGACCGCCGCCGGGCTGACGGTGGTGCTGGCCATCGCCTGGTTCTCGCTGGGTGGGCAGACGCCGCCGCTGCCCGAGAGCGTGCGCTTTTCGCGGTGGTTCGAGGGCGCGGCCGATGCAGCCGCGCAGGTGCCCTTGGTGGGCGGCCTGCTGCGCTTTGGCGCCGTGGCGCTGCTGGGCCACACCGCCTTCGTCTACGGCGCATTTGCGCTGGTGGCAGGGGCCTGGTGGCTGCTGTACCGCACCCGTTTCGGCCTGCGCCTGCGCGCGGCTGGGGAGAACCCGGCCATGCTGGACGCTGCCGGGGTGTCGGTGACGGCGCTGCGCTACCAGGCGCTGGCGCTGAACGGGGTGCTCGCCGCCCTGGCCGGTGCCTACCTGGTGCTGGCACAGAACCCGGGCTTCATCCCGAACATGACCGCCGGGCGCGGCTACATGGCGCTGGCCGCGCTGATCTTCGGCAAGTGGCATCCTGTGGGCGCGCTGTGGGCCTGCCTGCTGTTCGGCTTTCTGGACGCCGTGGCCATCCGCCTGCAGGGCGCCGTGCTGCCGGCCGCCCTGGGCGGCGGCGAAGTGCCGGTGCAGGCCATCCAGGCCCTGCCCTACCTGATGACCGTGGTGCTGCTGGCCGGCTTCATCGGCAGCGCCCTGGCGCCGCGGGCACTGGGGGTGCCTTATGTCAAGGAACGATGAGATGAGTCTGGAACCGGACTGGCTTGAACCTCTCTGGGACGCCGCACGTCGGGTGCGAGCTCATGCTCATGCGCCCTACTCGCGCTTTGAGGTGGGAGCGGCGGTGCTGGACGAGCAGGGCCGCGTGCACGCGGGCTGCAATGTGGAGAACGCGGCCTACCCGCAAGGCTGGTGCGCCGAGACCTCGGCGCTGGCCGCCATGGTGTCGGCTGGCGGGCGGCGCGTGCGGGCGGTCCTGGTGGTGGGCGAAGCGGCGGATCCGGTGACGCCCTGCGGCGGCTGCCGCCAGAAGCTGCGCGAATTTGCTGCCGACGACTGCCCGATCATCGTGGCCGACAACCTCCAAGTACGAGCCCGGTTCACCCTGGGGCAACTGCTGCCTGTCAGCTTCGGGCCGCAACATCTGGCACCGACCTCGAACGCTCTGCCCACCATCACCCCTGCCGTCGAGCTCCAAACGCCCCCATGACGCCGCCTGCCGCGAACACCGCGGACTCCATCGCCCTGTCTTGCGCGCGGCTGCGCGCCGCGGGGCGCCAGCCGCTCATCGCCGTGGTGCTGGGCAGCGGCTGGGGCGGGCTCGCACAGCGCTTGGAAGGGCCCGTGGAGGTGCCCTACGCCGAACTGCCAGCCTTTCCCCAGCCTACCGTCGGCGGACATGCGGCAAAGGTGGTGCTGGGCCACATCGGGCAGAACGACGTGGCCCTGCTGGCAGGACGCAAGCACCCCTATGAAGGGGGCCGCGCCGATGGCATGAACGGCGCCATCCGCACCCTGGCGGCCCTGGGGGTGCAGACGCTGGTGTTGACCAACGCGGCAGGCAGCCTGGACCCCGCCCTGCCGCCCGGCGGCCTGATGCTCATTGCCGACCACCTGAACCTGCCCCAGTTGTCGCCGCTGTGGGATGAAAGTGATGACCGCCGCTTCGTCGACATGACCGATGCCTACGACCCGGCGCTGCGCGCACGGGCACGGACGGCCGCGTCCAGGGTGGGCGTGGAGTTGCGCGAAGGCGTGTATGCCTGGGTGGTGGGGCCACAGTTCGAAACCCCGGCGGAGATCCGCATGCTGCGCACCATGGGCGCGCACGCGGTGGGGATGAGCACCGTGCCGGAGACCATCGTGGCACGCCATGCCGGCTTGCGCGTGCTGGGGCTGTCCATGGTGACCAACATGGCCGCCGGGCTGAGCCATGAAAAGCTCAGCCACGCCCAGACCCTGCGCCAGGCGCAAGCTGCAAGCGACCGCGCCTGCACCGTGCTGGCGGCCATCGTGCAAGACCTGGATTGAAGGCTTAGTGAGGCCGACCCTGACATGACAGCTGCACCCCCCACCACCCCCACAAACCTCAGCGACCCCATCGCCAGCGCGCGCGCAGCCCTGGCCTGCCTGGATCTCACCAGCCTGAACGAGGGCGACACCGAGGCCGACATCGCACGGCTGTGCCAGCGGGCAACGGGACCCTTCGGCCCCACGGCCGCCGTGTGCGTGTGGCCGCGGCTGGCCGCGTTTGCCAGGCGTGAGCTGCCGGCCACCGTGGCCGTGGCGGCGGTGGCGAACTTCCCCGACGGCAGCGAAGACACCACGCGGGCCGTGGCCGACACGCGCGCCATCGTGGACGCCGGCGCGCAGGAGGTGGACGTGGTGATCCCCTACCGGCAACTGGACGCCGCACCCGCACTGCTGGCCGCCGTGCGCCGCGCCTGCGAAGGCCTGCGCCTCAAAGTCATCCTGGAGACGGGCGAACTGACAGACGCGCAGCAGTTGGGCTTGGCCTGCCGCATCGCCCTGGAGGCCGGCGCCGACTTTCTGAAAACCAGCACCGGCAAAGTCCGCGTGAACGCCACGCCGCAGGCTGCGCGCTGCCTGCTGCAAGCCATTGCCGACAACCCTGCGGCGCGCCAGCGCGTGGGCTTCAAACCCGCCGGCGGCATCCGCACGGTGGCCGACGCGCAGATCTACATGGCCTTGGTGCCAGAGATTCTGGGCGACACGGCCCTGTCACCGGAGCGTTTCAGAATCGGCGCGAGTGGCTTGCTGGACGACGTCGAGGCGGTGCTGCGAGGTCGCGCCAAGGGTGCAGCTGGCGCTCAGCCTTCAGGCTACTGATCTTGGTGCAGAGCACCCTCGAGCACCTGAGTCCCACCCACCCTCCATGAACCCCAAAGCCGGCTGACATGCGCCGGCAGCCCTTGAAGAGATGACGCCCATGCAAACCGCACCCACCCGCCGCCTGGCTTCTTTGTGGGCCCCCTTGGTCAGCCTGGCCCTGCTGGCGGGTTGCGCCACTGCACCGGCTCCCACCTCAACGCCTGCGCAGCCCGTCACCGTGCGCCTGATCGCCTTCAATGACCTGCACGGCCACCTGGAAGGTACGGGGCTGACCCTGCCCTGGCCGGACCCGGCCGACAAGACCAAGGTGCAGCGGCTCAGCGCCGGAGGCGCAGCGCACTTGGCCGGGCTGGTGGAGCGCCTTCGCGCGGACGCCCGCCATCACCTGACCATCAGCAGCGGCGACATGATCGGCGCCACGCCACTGGTTTCCGCGCTGTTCATGCACGAGTCCACCATCGAGGTGGCCAACCGCATGGGCGTGGACCTCGGCATCCCGGGCAACCACGAGTTCGACGCCGGCAAGGACGAGTTGCTGCGTATCCAGAACGGGGGTTGCGCAGAGAACAAGCCTGAGTCGCCGTTCGTGTCCTGCGCGTTGAGCCGGTTCGAAGGCGCAAAGTTCCCGCTGTTCGCCGCCAATGTGCGGCATGCCGATGGCCGCAGCTTCCTTCCCGCTTCCGTGGTGAGGGAGTTCGGCGGCATCCGCGTGGGCTTCATCGGCGCCGTCACCAAGATCACCCCGGGCATCGTGGTGCCCTCGGGCGTGGCGGGCCTGCAGTTCCTGGATGAGGCCGGCTCCATCAACGCCGAGGCCGCGCGCCTGAAGGCCCAAGGCGTCGAGGCGATGGTGGCGGTGATCCACGAAGGCGGCGACACCGGCACGCCCGGCCTGCCGATGGAGTGGAATGACGTGGGCTGCCCCAACCCTCGCGGCGAGATCTTCGACATCGTCAAGCGCCTCACGCCTGACATCGACATCGTGTTCTCGGCCCACACCCACCAGGGCTACCGCTGCGTGGTGGACGGCCGCCCCGTGCTGCAGGCCACCTCTTTCGGCCGCGGCGTCAGTGTGGCCGACATCGTGCTGGACCCAAAGACACGCGACATCGACCGTGCCCGCACCTCGCACCGCAACCTGCCCGTCTTCAACGAGCGCACCGACCCGACGTTGCGCCAGGCCATCATCGCTGCGGAGCCCGCGCCCTGGGCGCAGGTGCTGCAGGACGCCAAGCCCTCGCCGGCGATAGCGCAGCGCGTGGCCGAGTACGTGCAGGCTGCCAAGCCTCGGGCACAACGCCCCGTGGGCCGTATCGGCGGTGCCTTCGAGCGCAGCGCGCGCACCGATGCCAGCGCCGGGCGCCTGGTGGCTGACGCCCAATGGCAGGCCACCCGCTCGGCTCAGCTCGGCGGTGCCGACCTGGCCCTGATGAACCCCGGCGGCGTGCGCACCGACCTGCGGTGCCCCGCCGCACCGCCCTGCACGGTGACCTACGGCGACGTGTTCGCCATGCAGCCCTTCGGCAACAACCTCGTCGTGCTCACGCTGTCGGGGGCGGAGCTCAAGCAGATGCTGGAAGACCAGCAGCGTCCAGGGCGCACCAGCCCTTACTTCCTCATCCCGTCGTCGTCCATGACCTATGCGTGGCACGCGAAGGCAGCCTACGGACAGCGGGTGCGGGACCTGCTCGTGAGCGGCGTGCCAGTGGACCCGGCGCGCGAATACCGCATCACCGTCAACAGCTTCATGGCCGACGGCGGGGATGGCGTGTCCATGCTGACCAAGGGCCGCCAGCGGGTGGGTGGCATCCTTGACGTTGACGCACTGGTCAACCACCTGCTGGCCACCAACCCGTCACCGGACCCCGTGCCGCGCGTGCGCTGGGTGGAGTAGCGGCGGGACAGCCTCAGAACCGCTGGACCCGGTACGGCAGCGGGTCCAGCGCGGGCACCCGGCCGGCAAGCAGGTCGGCCACCAGCTCTGCGGTGGCGGGCGCCGCCGCCAGGCCGACGTGGCCGTGGCCGAAGGCGTGAAAGATCTCGGGGTGCGCGGCGGAGCGCCCGATCACTGGCAGCCCGTCGGGTGTGGAAGGGCGGTGGCCCAGCCAGCGAGACAACGGTGCCGGCGCGCCCTCACCATGACCTGAGCCGCCGCGCAGCCCCGGAAACATCTGCCGCGCAAAGCGCGTGAGAAGTTCGGCCCGCCGCCAGTCCGGTGGCGCACTCACGGCCGCCAGTTCCACCTGACCGGCCACGCGCAGACCACCCCGCGTCGGGGTCATGGCCATCTTTCCGTCTGAGGGCATCACAGGCAGGGCCAGGTTCACGGGTGGTTCAGGCCACACCACGTGGTAGCCCCGCTCACTGGCCAACGGGATGCGGTCACCTGCAAGGCGGGCCAGCGCGGCAGACGCGATGCCTGCCGCGATGACCACACGCTCGCACGCCACCTCACCCTCGTCGGTGCGTACGGCAGACAAGCGTGAGCCTTCAAAGGCGAAGCCCTCCGCACGTGCACGCACCAGGCGTGCCCCTCCAGCTTGCGCCTGCTGCACCATGGCCGCCACGTAGGCCCCCGGGTCCAGGCAGTGCGCGCCCGCCTCCACCAAAAGGCCCAAGCCGTAGCGGTCATCGACATCGGGCACCTTCGCTCGCAGCGCCGCGCCTTGGAGCTCGGTCCAGCGAACGCCGTTGTCACGCCGCAGCTGCCAGGCCAGGGCCTCGGCTTCGAAGGCTGCGCGGTCAGGGTACAGGTAGAGCAAGCCATGCTGCACCACCAATTCGGCCACCCCAGCCTCGGCCGCACTGCGCAGGTGGCGCTGCGGCGCCTCACGCAGCAAGCCCGACAGGGCGCGCGCCGTGGCCTGCACCCGCGCCACCGAGTGGCCCGCCCACCAAAAGCGCAGCAGCCAGGGCAGCAGCCCCGGCAGCGCGCGCCAGCGGATGACCAGCGGGCCAGAACGGTCGCTCAAGTAGCCCGGCAGCTTCTTCCACAAGCCCGGCATCGACATGGGCACCACCGAGGCCGGGCTCAGCCAAGCCCCGTTGCCAAAGCTCGCGGCCTGCTCGCCGCCAGGCTCACCCGGCTCGATGAGGGTGACGCGGTGGCCATCGCGCAACAAAGCCAGTGCCACCATCGCCCCGACGATGCCTGCACCGATGACGGCCACCTCATGGCGGCCCGCGACGGTCATGCGAACCTGCTGGGTGTCCGCAGCGTTCATGCGTCCCAGTGCTGGGTGGTGACGCTTGCCAAAGCCGCCTCGTCCACCTCGATACCCAGGCCGGGCCCTGTCGGCAGATGGCTCATGCCACCGTCCAGTCGCACGGGCGTCTTCAGCACCTCCACCCCGAGCACGTAGCTGGAGGTGTAGAACTCAGCCCCCAGGCAGATGTTGGGTGTGGCGCACACGGTGTGGATGCCCGCGGCGATGGCGATTCCGCCCTCGTACATGGTGCCGCCATAGCCGGCGATGCCGGCCGCCTCGGCGATGGCGGCGATCTCCTGCGCGCGCCGCATACCGCCGCACTTCATCAGCTTGACGCTCACGCAGTCCGCAAATCGGGTGCGCGCCATCTCCAGCGCCTCAGCTGGCGTGAACACGCTTTCGTCAGCCAGCAGGGGCGTGTCCAGCGCCCTTGCAATCTCGGCCATGGCATCGCGCCGGTCGCGCGGCACCGGCTGCTCGATGAAGCCAGGTGAAAACGCCTCGATGTCGCGCAACTTCGGCAGGGCGTCCCAGGGGTCCAGTCCCTGGTTGTAGTCCACACGGATCTGAGCGTCGTCGGGCAGCACGGCCTTGAGCCGCTCCAGGCGCTGCAGGTCCTCCCGGTGCGAGGCAAAGCCCGTCTTGACCTTGAACAGCCGCACGCCGCGCGCAAGCTGTTGGCGGGCGAACTCGAGGTCTTCGTCGAAGTCCGGATTGGCGATGGACACGCTCAGTGGAATCGCATCGCGAAAGACGCCGCCCAGCAGATCGGCCACACGCAAGCCGCTGGCCTGGCCCTGCAGGTCCATCAGCGCCATCTCCAGCGCGGCTTTGGCTTCGGCGTGCCCCACGAGGGCGCGGTCGGCAGCGCGCAGGATGCGCGGCAGCTGCGCCGGCTTCTGGCCCATCACCAGCGGCCTGAGATAGACCTGCAAGGCCTGCGCGCAGCCCTCGGCCGTGCCGGAAAACACCGACCACGGGGCGGCCTCGCCCCAGCCCACCTGTCCACCCTTCGTTTGCAGGCGCAACACCACACCGGGCATGGCATGTTCGATGTCACCCACGCCGTGACGGCGCTTCATGCGCAGCGGCCAACGCACCAGGTGCACCGACATCGACTCGATCGTGTGGTCCGTGCTCATCCCGCCAGGCCTCCTTCGCGTGACGCGCCCTGCGGGCGACGCCACCACCACAGCGCTGCAAAGGCCACCACTTCGACGGCCACGCGCCACCACACCTCCACGGCGTTGGAAAGGATCAGGAGCAAGGCACCAGCCACCATCGCCACGCGCAAGCCACGCCCGAGATCTCCGCGGAAGTAGCCCGACAGGCCGGCGGCCACCAAGGTCAGTCCCAGCAGATACAGCACCAACTGCCCGACGATGTCGGCCACCGGGCCCTGCATCAGCAAGGCGGGCGAAAACAGATAGGAGTAGCCCACCAGAAAGCCCGCCAGCCCGAGCCGAAAAGCCGCCAGTCCGGTGCGCATCGGGTCTGCCCCGGCGATGGAGGCCGCCGCGTACGAGGCCACCGACACCGGCGGCGTGGCGTCGGCCAGGATGGCGAAGTAAAAGACGAACATGTGGGCAGCCAGCAGCGGAACACCCATCTTCATGAGAATGGGCGCGCCAATGGCCGCGCCAATGATGTAGGCCGCTGTCGTGGGCACCCCCATGCCCAGCACCAAAGTCACGATCATCAAGAGGGTGCCGGCCAGAAGCAGGCTGTCCCCGGCCAGGGCCGTGACCAGGGAGGAGAAGGACACCACCACGCCAGTGACCGTCAGGCAGGCCACAAACACTCCGGCGCCGGCACAGGCCAGCGCCGTGACCGCCATGTTGCGGCCGCCCGCGGCCAGGATCTGCAGCAATTGCCGCGGGTACAGCCGCGTGTGCTGGCGCATCCAGGACACCGGCAACAACGACAGCGTGGCCCAGAAGGCGGCGTAGTAAGGCGATCGGCCCACCAGCAGCAAACCGATGAGCACGGCCACCGGGATCAGCAGGTGCAGATCGCGGCCGATCTCGGCCCAGCTGGGCAGTTCGTCATCGCGGCAACCGGCCAAGCGCAGCCGTTTGGCCTCGAAATGCACCGACACCAGGATCATGAAGAAGTAGCACAGCGAGCCCAGCAGTGCCGCCACCGCGATCTTCGAATACGGCGTGTTGGTGATCTCCGCCATGACAAAGGCGCCGGCCCCCATCACGGGCGGCATGATCTGACCGCCCACCGAGGAAGCGGCCTCCACGCCCGCGGCAAAGTGGCGCTTGTAGCCCAGCTTGATCATGGCTGGGATGGTGAACGACCCGGTAGCAAAGACATTGGCCACCGAAGAGCCGCTGATGGTGCCGAACAGCGAGGAGCTGATGACCTCCACCTTGGCAGGTCCGCCAGCGTAGCGGCCGGCCGCCCGCATGCCCACGTTGTGGAAGAGGCGGCCGATGCCGCTGCCCTCGATGAAGGCCCCGAAGACCACGAAGGTGGCCACCATCGTGGCAGCGATGCCGGTGATGGAGCCAAACATGCCCATGCCGTTGAGCAGGTACATGGTCTCCACGATCTCGGCAAACGGCATGTTCCGGTAGTGCAGGATCCCGGGCATCCACTCGGTGACGAACAGATACAGGATGCCCAGGCCGACCAAGCCGGCGAGCACCGGCGTGACCGCGCGGCGCAGCGCCTCCAGCAGCAGCAAGGTGACCGCCACGCCGAGCAACAGCTGCGCCGTCGACAAGGGGTCGACGTTCTCCATGCGCATGTTGATCTCGTTGGCGTACACCAGCGAGTACAGATTGGGCAGCACGGCCGCGGCGGCCAGCACCCAATCCAGCGCGGAGGGGCGATCCTTCGGCGAATCGGCTGAAGCCGGCCACAGCAGGAAGGCGATAGGCAGCAGCATCAGCAGGTGCAGCGAGCGCTGCTGCCTCGGCTCCAGAAAGCCGAAACCTGCGGTGTAGAGATGGAACAGCGCCGCGGCCAGCGCGACGCCCCCCACCGCCCAGCCGGCGGGGCCCTTCAGCGAACGCATCGGGTCAGCCCTGGACCCAGCCGCGCTCCTTGTAGTACTTCAGCGCGCCGGGATGAACGGGGATCGGGCGCACCTTGACAGCGGTCTTGCAATCAAAGTCCTTCAAGCTGGCGTGCACCGTGGGCAGCCGTGGCTGGCTCTCACACAGCGCCTTGGTCACCTTGTAGACCACGTCCTCGGAGACATCGCTGGACGTGATGAGCGTGGTAGCCATGTTCATCACCGTGACGTCACGCGACTGGTACTTGGGGTAGGTGCCGGCCGGGATGACGCCGGTGCCCATGCCGTACTTCTTGTAGATGAAATCGGTCAGCGGCTTGGGGAAGTCCAGCAACTGCGCGTCACGGCCCGTGGCCATGTCGATCACCGAGGCACCCGGCAGGCCCTGGGCAAAAAACACGTAGTCGATCTGGCTGTCTTTGAAGGCAGAGGCGAGCTCGCTGTAGTCCCCCTGCACGAACTTCCAGCCGCGTCCCCGCAGGCTGTCGTAGGTCTGACCATAGTGCTCCATCACCCAGCGAAACGCAATCTCGTCGGTGGCGCCGGCCTTGACGATGCCCATCTTGACATCACGGGCCTGGAAGATCTCATCAAAGCCCAGCTTGGCGTTGGCCGCGCGGATCATGTGGTACGGCGTGTCGCCCAGGCTCTGGCCGATCATCATCAACTTGGGGTGGGGCTTGCCGGCGTAGGTGCCACTGCCCTCCAGGGCCATCTTGGCGAAGATGTCGATGCTCATGCCCAGCTGGCTCTGGCCGTTCTGCACCTTCGAGGGGTTGGCCGCGCCACCACCAGGCACAGCCTTGACCGTCATGCCGGGGACCTTCTCCTCGACCAGCTTGGAAGTGCCCGAGACGATGGTGTACCAGCCGCCGCCCAGCTGGCCGGCCGTCCACTCGATGGTCTGGGCCTGAGCGACACCCCATGTGAGGCAGAACGCGGCCGCGAAGCGGGCCAGAGAAACACTACGCAAGGAAAGACGCATCTCGGAAACTCCTGGGAAAGTGGTCTTGATGAGGTCTGTCACGGGCCCTGGGCCAGATCAACCGCGGGGTCAGTGTTGCGTGAGACGCCCGACCTGGCAATCGAGAAAACCCGTGGCACCTGTCTCGCGCCGAGCGCGCTCAGCCGAGCGTGAGGCCGCCGTCCACATGCACCACCTGGCCGGTGATGTAGCGGGCGTGCGGCCCGAGCAGAAAGCCGATCAGGGCGGCCACGTCTGCGGGCAGTGCCAGGCGTCCCAGTGGCGTGTCCAGCGCCGCCTGGGTCCAGGCCTGGGCCGCCAGCGCCGTTTGGGCCGCCTTGTCCTTGCGGGTGTAGCCCGGCGCCACGCAATTGACCGTCACCCCGGCGGGCGCGAACTGGATGGCTGCGGCGCGGGCCAGTGCTTCCAGCGCGGCCTTGGCAGCCGCCGAGGTGGGGAAGTTCTCACCTCGGCGGAAGCGGTGGGCCACGAAGGAACTGACGGCCACCACCGCCCCGCAGGCCGAGGCGGTGAGCGGTTCACGCGCAGCGGCCAGCAGTTCGTAGAACGCCCCCGCCATGCCCGACCAGGCATGGTCCAGGTCGGCGCGCGTGGCTTCGCCTATGGCGGCGCGGCTGGCGTGCCCGGCGTTGCTGACGATCTGGTCCAGACTGCCAAGACGCTCGAGGGTCTGCGCCACCAAGGCCCCCGCAGCTCCAGGGTCCGCCAGGTCGGCCAGCACGGTATGAACTTCGGCACCAGCTTGCTGGCAGCGCTGCGCCACCGCCTGCAAACCGTCAGCGTTGGCGCGGGTGTGCAGCATCAGGCGCGTGGCGGGGCCGGCCAACTGCAAAGCCGTGGCCGCACCGATGCCTGAAGCCGCGCCTGTGACGAGGATGGCAAGGGCAGGGCGGCGGTCCGAGGGGGTCATGGTGAGGGGCTCCAGGCAAGCGCCAGTGATCGACCCATTGTGCAGGCCGCATGGGACGGCAGGTGCACTTCGTGTGCGGGCTGACCATGCCCTGCGCGGCGATACTGAGGCAGCCCGCCGCCGACCCGCCCCATGATGCCACCCCAGGAACTCATCCGCGCCAAGCGTGATGGCCAGCCCTTAAGCGACGCGCAGGTGCAGGCCTTCGTGCAGGGCCTGGTGGACGGGCGCTTTGCCGACGCGCAGGCCGGCGCGATGGCCATGGCCATCCTGCTGCGCGGCATGAACCGCGCGGAGACCGTGGCCCTGACCCAGGCCATGACGCACTCGGGTCGCGTGCTGGACTGGCGCAGCGGCCCCTGGCGAGAAGCGGTGGGTTCGCGCCCTGTCATCGACAAGCACTCCACCGGCGGCGTGGGCGACAAGGTGAGCCTGATGCTGGCCCCGCTGCTGGCGGCCTGCGGCGCGGTGGTGCCCATGATCAGCGGACGCGGCCTGGGGCACACCGGGGGCACGCTGGACAAACTCGAAGCGCTGCCGGGCTACAACACCACGCCCGACGACTCGCGCTTCCAGCAAGTGATGCGTACTGCCGGCTGCGCCATCGTGGGCGCCAGCGCCGACCTGGCACCGGCCGACCGCCGGCTGTACGCCATTCGCGACGTGACGGCCACGGTGGAGAGCCTGCCGCTCATCACCGCCAGCATCCTGAGCAAGAAGCTCGCGGCCGGCCTACAGGGGCTGGTGCTGGACGTGAAGACCGGCAGCGGCGCCGTGATGCCCGCGCTGGCCGAAGCCCGCGCCCTGGCACAAAGCCTGGTGGAGGTGGCCTGCGCCGCAGGCCTGTCCGCTGTGGCCTTGCTCACCGACATGGACAGCGTGCTGGGCACCACCGCGGGCAACGCGCTGGAGGTGCAGGAGGCGCTGGACTTTCTGGCGGGTGGCCGGACTGCAGGCGGTGGTCTGGACGTCGGCACCCCTGCCAACGGCCGGGACCCGCGTCTGCTGGAGCTGACGCTGGCGCTGGCCGGGGAATGCCTGGCCCTCGCGGGGCTCGCAGCGGACGCCCACGACGGCCACCAGCGCGCCGCTCAGGCCCTGACCGATGGCGCGGCCGCCGCGTGCTTCGCCCGCATGGTGGCGGGTTTGGATGGGCCACGGGACGTGCTGGGTCGAGCCGGCCTGCCCCGCGCGCCTGTGCAATGCGACGTGCCGGCCCCGCGCAACGGATGGCTCACGGGCATGGACACCCGCGCGCTGGGCATGGCCGTGGTGGCTCTGGGCGGCGGGAGGCAGCGTCCTGGAGACGTGGTGGATCCGCGCGTGGGCCTGTCGCACATGGCGCAGGTGGGGCAATCCTTGACCGTCGGCCAAGCGCTCGCGCGTGTGCATGCCACCGATGAGGCCTCGGCCGAGGCAGCCGTGCAAGCCGTGATGGACGCCTGCCGCGTGGCGGATGCTCCTGTCCACACCGGGCCCATGGTGCGGGAACGGGTGGGCCGCGCCGCTTGACGGGGCCCGCGGTGTGGCCCAGACAGGACCAGCGGTGCGCCGTGCGCTGAGCCACGCAAGCGGCCGCCACCCGCCGCGACCCGGCACGGCCTCACTGCGCCTTGATGTTCTCCTCGCGCACCAACTGGCCCCAGCGGGTGACCTCTGATACGAGCAAGGCCTGCGCCTCGCCAGGCTCCAGGAAGGTGGCGCCCAGCCCCAGCTTACGCAAGCGCTCCACCACATCGGCCTGAGCCATCATGCGGCGCAGCTCTACTGACAGACGCGCCACCACGGGCGCGGGCAGGTTCTTCGGTCCCGCGATCGCGTACCACCCGCTGACGTCAAACCCGGAAGACACGCTCTCCCCCAAGGTGGGCACTTGGGGTGCGCCCGGCCAGCGCTCCTTGCTGCTCACGGCCAGCAGGCGCAGCCGGCCCGCCTGCATCAAGGACTCCATGCTGGCCAGGTTGTCGATGACCGCGTCGATTTCGCCGCCGGCCGCCGCCGTGGGCGCCTGCGCACCGCCGCGGTAGGGGATCTCGTTGAAGCGGGCCTGGGTCTTTTGCTGGAGCAAGGCGCCAGCCAGGTGCATGCCGGTGCCGGCGCCTGCATGGCCCAGGCTGACCTTGCCGGGCGACTGCTTGGCCGCGTTCAGCAGGTCCTGGATCGTGCGGTGAGGCGAACCCGCAGGCACCGCGATGCCGAAAGGAAAGCGCGTGACCACCGACACCATGGTGAAGTCACGCACGGCGTCGAAGGGCAGCTGCGGGTTCAAGGCCGGGGCGATGCTGTGTCCAGAGGCCATCAGGTACAGCGTGTAGCCATCGGCAGCTGCCTGCGACACCGCCCCGGAGGCCACCATGCCACCGGCCCCCACCCGGCCTTCCACGATGACCGTCTGGCCCAGACGCTCCTGAAGTTGCTGCGCCACCAGGCGGGCCGTCAAGTCCACCCCACCGCCTGGGGCGAAGCCGTGGATGAGCTTGACCGTTCGCACCGGCCAAGCCTCTTGCGCGTGAGCTTGCGTCCACAACAGCGGGCCGGCCAGACCGCCCACAGCGGCTGCAGCCAGCCCCAGCCCCTGCGCCAGCAGGGCGCGTCGGTCACCGGCGGGGCCTGGTGGACCCCAGGGACCCAAGGGACCTAAGGGATTGGGCTGAGTCATCTTCATCGGCAAATCCTCCAGTGGCTGGCCAGGGGCTTCGGCATCGCGGTGGCCTGCGCCACCTCGACGTTCAGTCTCCCGCCGTGATCTTCTCGTCCTGGATCAATCGGCGCCAGCGCGCCACGTCTTCCTCCAGAAACGCCTGCGCCTGGGCGGGGGTGGTGAGCCACACCTTGCTCGCCTGCGCCCGCAGCGACTCCGCCACCGCGCTGGCCTGCAAGGTCTGGTGCGCGAAGCGGTTGAGACGCTCGACCAGCGGCGCTGGCAAACCCTTGGGCGCAGCCAGCGCGTACCAGGCACTCACGTCAAAGTCAGGCACCACGGTCTCGGCCACCGTGGGCACGTCCGGGTACAGCGCAAAGCGTTGGCGCGACGTCACGGCCAGCAAGCGCACCTTGCCTGTCTGGACCTGCGGGGCCATGCCCGCCAGCGAAGTGAAGATCACCGGCACCTCTCCCGCCATCACCGCCAGCAGTGGCGCGCTGCCCCCCTTGTAGGGCACGTGGGACAGGCGGAAGTTTCCTCGGGCCTGCATCAGCACCGCTGTCAGGTGCATGCCACTGCCGTTGCCCCCTGAGCCATAGTCGATGCGCCCGGGCTGGGCTCGCGCCTTGGCCACCAGGTCCTGGACCGAGGTGATGGGGGAGTTCGCGCCAGCCACGATGACGAACGGGCTGGAGCTCAGCATGGTGACCATGGTGAAGTCGCGCACCGGGTCGTAGGGCAGCGACTTGTACAGGCCCGGGGCGGCGGCGTGGCCCGACGCCATGAGGTACAGCGTGTGGCCGTCGGGCTCGGCGCGCGCCACCTGCGCGGCTCCCAGCGTGCCACCGGCGCCCGGCTTGCCCTCCACCAGAGCTTGCTGACCGAAGGCGTCGGCGAAGTGAGCCGCCAGCAGGCGCGCCATGGCATCCACCGGGCCACCCGGCGCAAATCCGTGGACGATACGCACCGGCTTGCTGGGCCAGGTCGGTGTCTGGGCGGTGGCCCCGCCCGGTGTTGCCAGACCTGCCGCAGCCACTACTGCGCCCGCGCCCATCACGGCCACGGCGCTGCGCCTCGTCACGCCTGGCACGGCGGCCTGCGACCCTGGCCCCGTCGAGACTTCGGAAAGCCGCAAGGTTTTCACAGGTGGAACCTCGCGGGCTGCGGCCCACGTTCGACGGGCACACAGCGGTAGGCACCCTCGCCAAAGATGCGCTGGCGTGAGGCCATCAGGCGGCCGTTGAGCTCGGCCATGCGCTGCGGGTCGAAGCTCAGGCGGCCGTCACGCTTGAGGAAGCGCCCTTGCACCATCACCGCCTCGATGTCGGAGGTCTCGGCGTACATCACGACCAGGTGCGCCGGGTTGCCTCCGGGCAGGCCAGGGAAGAGATTGGGACTGCGCGCGTCGATCATGATCAGGTCGGCTTGCTTGCCTGGCGTGAGCGAGCCGATGCGTCCGTCCAGCCCGAAAGCGCGGGCCCCGCCCATGGTCGCCCAGTACAGGGCGTCGCGCGTGAGCGTGGAGTGCTGGGTCTTGGCCGGCCACTGATCCAGCTGGTGCAGGCTGCGGTTGTCGAGCTCGCGCTGGTGCAGGAAGGCGTGGCGCGTCACCGCCAGCATGGAGCTGTTGAAGTAGGGGTCGCAGTCGGTGCCCAGGGAAGGCATGGCGCCGTGCTGCACCAGCCGGCCCAGCATGGCCGGCTTCTCGTAGTTCAGCATCTCGGTGAGGTTGGTCGCGGTGATCGTGCAGCCCGCGTCCAGCACGATCTTCAGCTCCTCGTCATCGAAGCAGTTGCCATGGCCGATGTTGTGGTCCGGCCCCAGCAGCCCAGCCTTGGCCAGCCGCGGGTAGCCGTCCTCCACTACACGCTTGCCCTTGCGGCCGTAGGTGTGCGCCGAGTTGAACAGGCCGTACTCGCGGGCCAGCCGAATATCGTGCTCGGCCACGTCGTACTCGCCCCAGTCCGGGCCCAGGATGGCCATGGCCAGGGTGATGAGCTGGTCGTCCGACGCGAAGCGTCCGGTGCGCAGGCGGCGGATCTCGTCGCGCGGGTAGGGCAGCTTGTGGAAGGGGATCTCGCCCGGCCTTTCCGGCGGCTTGACCGTGCCACGCGCGAACACGGCACGGATGCCCGATTCCTCCAGGCCCTGAAGGGCCGCATCCGTCATCTGCGCGTCGCGCACGATGTGGCACCAGTCGACGATGGTGGTGGTGCCGTTGCGGATCTGGTTCAACGCGCCCAGAAGGTTGCCGAGGTAGACGTCGTCGTCCTCGTAACGCGTGGCCAGGTTCTTGTGCATGTTCGCGTGGTAATCGCGCGAACCCACCCAGTCCGACCCGATGCCCCGCAACTGGAACTCCCAGGTGTGGATGTGGGCGTTCACCAGCCCGGGCATGACGATGCGGTCGGTGGCGTCCACCACCTCGGCCGCGTCGTGCTCGATGCGCGGCGCCACCTCGCGAATGACCCCCTGGTCGATCAGCAGGTCGCCCCGCTCGAAATCGCCCACGGCCTCGTCCATGGACAGGATGCAGGCATTGCGGATCAAGACGGGCCGTTCCACGGGGGTGCACTCCTCAGGTTGACCAGCCAATGTAGCCAGCGCCCTGGACAGCCGCAACCCGGGCATGCCCGAGGAGGCACGGCCCGAGATGCAGCCTGAGGCCACCCCGGGCGCCCGGACGAAACGGACGCCCTGCCGGGCTTGAGCCCGGACGCAAAGGGGCCTCAAGCCGGCGTCATGCAGACGCTACTGGCAGGCCCAGTTCGCCGCGTCCTTGCGGTCGCCCGTGCCCTTGTAGGTGGCCGTCTTGGGGTAAGCGCAGACGGGTCGGGTGAAGGACAGCGGGTTGGTCGCACGGCTCTTGCCCGGTACCGAGTCGGGCGCCGTGCCCTTCTCCACCCAATTGACCAACGGGCCCAGCCAGTCGGCCACGGACAGGCCGCCGCGGTCGAAGTAGTCGCAGTGGTCCATGCCCGGCACGAGGAACATGCGGGCGAAGCTGCTGGTCGTGCTCTCGCCAAAGCGCGCCTGCACCTGCTGGTAGTACTCCAGCGTAGGTTGGTAGCCGATCAGGCCATCACCCATGCCGTGGTACATCAGCAGCTTGCCCTTGCGCGCATTGAAGTTCGTCAGATCAGGGTCGGTGGCGTTGAGGATGCCCGCCATGAACTGGCCCTTGGGCGGATCGACATCAAAGTTGAAGTCCGTCCACTTGTAGGTGCTGGGCGGGTCGACTTCGAAGAACAGGTTGCCCACGAAGCTGAAGCCAAAGCCGCCTTGCAGCGGTGCCCACTTCGCAGGGTCCGTGGCATCGGCCACCAGCCAGGCGCCCCAGGAGGCTTCAGAACCCACGGGCTTGCCCGGGTACCAGCTGATGCCGGTGGAGCTGCGAGGCCCGCCGTACACCGCCTTGACGGCCGCGACCTGAGGCGCGGTCAGGCAGGACGCCGTGTCGGTGCCCGCGGGGCACTGCAGCGTGGCCGGATCGAAGTTGCAGGAGCCCGGCTTGGCGATGATCCCCTCCGCGTCGGCGCAAGCCGCCTTCACCGCGTTGGCCAGCAAGCTGACCTTGCCGAAGATGTTGCCCGAGAAGCCGTTCTGCTGGAACTGCCGCAGGCTCCAGTTCTGTTCCACGGCCAGTCCGGTGAGCTTGTGCGCTGGCGCGCCAGCCACAATCCCATCGAAGTCAGCCGGGTAGCGCTGAGCCGACATCAGCGCCTGGCGCCCGCCGGTCGAGCAACCGTTGAAGTAGGAAAACTCCGGGTCCTTGCCGCCAATGCGCTTGAGGATCTGCTTGGAAACCACCGTGGTCAGGTGCACGCCCCGGTAACCGTAATCCACCTCGACGGGCCGGTTGTTGAAGAACACGGTCGCGTCGTTGGCTGCGGTGTGGCCGGTGTCGGTCACGGCGGTGGCGTAGCCGGCGGCCACATCAGCTCCAGCTGCCGGGAGGGGTCCACCGGCATAGCCTCCATTGCCCAGCATCAGGAAGCGCCCGTTCCAGCTGATCGGGATGTTGGTGGCGAACTTGATGCTGGAACCGGTCTCGGGGCTCATCGAGCCTTCAATGCGGCAATACTCCGGCATGGTACCGGCGGCGGCTACCAGCTGCGTCTTGGTCAGCGACACCGGGCCTGTGTCCGAAGTGTTCAGATAGGCTGTCACAAAGCTGGCACAAGCCACGGGGCCGTTATCTCCCCCGCCACAGGCCGAAAGGCCTGCTGCGACCGCCGCCAAGAGAGCAAGTCGAAACTGCATGTTCATCCTCCTATGTCAACGCGATGGGTCGTCGCAGCGCAGGTCTTGCCCAGCCGTCGGTTGAGACCCTCAGCTCCCTGTGGTCTTTCGAACCCGAGCTTCGAGCAATTTGCCGTTGAGTGACATCGGGCATGACCCTATGAAACAGGTTCCATCAAGGTGACGGCGGCAAATGGGACATCTGCACCTGGTCAGCAGAGGGAGCATCGACGGAACACCATCGAACACAGGAAGTTCGCTATGCCTCCGACGCCACCGCAGGACCCCATCGTCAAGATCTGCTGCATCGCCAGCGTGGAGGAAGCACGCATGGCCGTGGTGGCGGGGGCCGCGGCGCTGGGCCTGGTGTCGGCCATGCCCAGCGGGCTGGGCGTCATCAGTGAGGCCGTGATTGGCGAGATTGCGGCCTGCATGCGCAGCGAGTCACCCGGTGTGGACACCTTCTTGCTCACCTCACGCACGTCTGCGGACGCCATCGCC
>CAYSOD010000019.1:0-20230 GCA_964432385.1 uncultured Rubrivivax sp. | reverse complement strand
CAGCCCAGAGGGCAGCGGCCAGCAGCAGCGTCGAGCGGCAGCTCACCGTGCGCATTTCGCGCGGCAGCGGTCCGGGCGAGGGGCGCTGGGTGGAGTACCAGGTGCCCTGGCGGGCCAACCAGACCGTGCTGGACGTCGTCACCGAGGTGCAGCGCCGGCTGGAGCCGAGCCTGGCCTACCGCTTCGCCTGCCGGGTGGGCGTGTGCGGCTCCTGCGCCATGACGGTCAACGGCCAGCCGCGCTGGACCTGCCGCACCCACGTCAGCCGCGTGCAGGAAGACGGCGTCATCGTCATCGAGCCCCTGCGCAACATGCCGCGCATCAAGGACCTGGCGGTGAACATGGACGCCTTCTTCGCCAAGTGGCGCCAGGCTGGCAATACGTTTCAGGGCAAGGCCACGCGCCACGACCCTACAGCCACGGTGTCGCCCGAGAGCCGGCAGCGCAAGCTGGCCGATGCGGCCATCGAGTGCATCAACTGCGGCGTGTGCTACGCCGCGTGCGACGTGGTCAGCTGGGACAAGGACTACCTCGGGCCCGCGGCGCTCAACCGTGCCTGGACCCTGGTCAACGACGAGCGCCACGCCAACCCCAAGGGCGTGCTGCGCCAGGCCACGGGCGAGGGCGGCGCAAGCTGCTGCCACACCCAGGGCAACTGCATGAAGCACTGCCCGGTGGAGCTCAGCCCCACGGGCAGCATCGCCGGGCTGAAGAAGGCCGCCTTGGTGGGCTTCTTCAAGCGCGGCTGAAGCACATGGAATCGACGCTATTCGCCCTGCAGCGCCTGACCGCCCTGGCCATGGCGCCCTTCGTGCTGGGGCACCTGGTGGTGATGCTGGTGGCGGTGCGCGGTGGCCTGACCACCGCCGAGATCCTGTCGCGCACCCAGGGCAGCTGGGCCTGGATCGCGTTCTACGGCCTGTTCGTGCTGTGCGTGGCGGTGCACGTGCCCATCGGCCTGCGCAACATCTGCGTGGAGTGGCTGCGGCTGCCGCGCCGCGCCGCGGGCGGCCTGTGCCTGGTGGTGGGGCTGGTGATGCTGCTCATGGGCTTGCGGGCCGTGGCCAGCGTGGGGGGGTTGGGATGAACGCGCCTGGCCAAGCCCGGAGGGCCTTGCTTTGAACTCACCCCGCCGCCACGGCGCCTACTGGGCTTTCATCGGGCACCGCTTGTCAGGCCTGGCCCTGGGCCTGTTCCTGCCGGTGCACTTCTATCTGCTGGGCCTGGCGCTGGAGCAGGGCCAGAAGCTGGACCGCTTTCTGGCCTTCACCGAGATTGGCGCCGTCAAGATTGCGGAGACCGGCCTCGTGGCGCTGCTGGTGCTGCACCTGAGCTTCGGGCTGCGGCTTCTCGCGCTGGAGCTGCTGCCCTGGCGCAGCACGCGCGACGCGCGGCTGGGGTGGATTGCCGCAGGCGGCGTGCTGTCGCTGCTGGTGGCCGTGGCCTTTCTGGCGGGAGCGCTCTGAATGCGATTCGAGGAACACCGCACCGACATCCTGATCGTGGGCACGGGTGGGGCGGGCCTGTTCGCCGCCCTGCACGCGAAGAAGGCCGACCCGACGCTGAAGATCACGCTGGCAGTCAAGGGGTTGCTCGGCAAGTGCGGATGCACGCGCATGGTGCAGGGCGGCTACAACGTGGCACTGGCGCCGGGCGACTCGGTGGAGCGCCACTTCATGGACACCATCGAGGGCGGCAAGTGGCTGCCCCGGCAGGACCTGGCTTGGCGTCTGGTGGAAGGCGCCATCGAGCGCGTGCGCGAACTCGAGAACGAGCTCGGCTGCTTCTTCGACCGCAACCGCGACGGCTCGCTGCACTTCAAGGCCTTTGCCGGGCAGAGCTTCGACCGCACCGTCCACAAGGCCGACCTCACGGGCATCGAGATCATCAACCGCCTGATGGAGCAGGTGCGCGCGCTGGATGTGGAGGAGCTCGAAGAGCACCGCGCCATCGAGCTGATCCCGGCGCAGGACGGCTCGGGCATCGCGGGGGTGCTGTTCATCGACGTACGCGCGGGCACCTACCGCCTGGTGCGGGCCCGCTGCGTGCTGCTGGCCACGGGGGCCGGGCCCACCATGTACCGCTACCACACGCCCTCAGGCGACAAGACCTGCGACGGCCTGGCCATGGCGCTGCGCTACGGGCTGGCGCTGCGCGACATGGAGATGGTGCAGTTCCACCCCACGGGCTTGCTGGGCGGGCCGGACACCCGCATGACGGGCACGGTGCTGGAAGAAGGCCTGCGCGGCGCCGGCGGCCACCTGCTCAACGGCGCGGGCGAGCGCTTCATGCTGGGGGTGGATCCGCGCGGCGAGCGCGCCACGCGGGACGTGGTCAGCCGTGGCATCTACGCCGAGATGCGCGCCGGACGCGTGGGCCCCATGGGCGGCGTGTACATCGCCATGGGCCACCTGGGTCCGGACATGGTGCGGCGCAAGTTTCCGGGCATGGTCAAGCGCTGCGAGGACTGCGGCTTCGACCTGGCGGCCGGTCAGGTGGAGATCGTGCCCACGGCGCACTACATGATGGGCGGTGTGGAATTCGAGGTGGATGGCTCCACCGCCTCCCCCGGCCTGTACGCCGCGGGCGAAGACTGTGGTGGCGTGCACGGCGCCAACCGCCTGGGCGGCAACGGCGTGGCCAACTCCACCGTGTACGGCGGCATCGCGGGCGACAGCATGGCCGCCTTCGCGCGGGCGAACCGCACGCTGCGCGAGCCCGACAGGCGGGTCATCGAAGCCGGCATCACGCGCGCTGAAGTGCCGTTCAGCCAACCGACCGGCCCGCTGCACGAGCTGCGCGACGCGCTCGCCCAGACCATGTGGGACGACGTGGGCGTGATGCGCCAGCAAGCGGCCATGCTGCGCGGGCTGCAATCGGTGGCACAGCACCACGCCGACCTGCGCGCCCAGGGCGTGGCCGACGGCGACCGCGCCTTCAACCTGAGCTGGCACGACTGGCTCAACCTGGACAGCCTGCTGGACATCTCGGCCGTGATCACCCGGGCTGCCCTGGCACGCGAGAACAGCCGCGGCGCGCATTTCCGCGAAGACTTCCCCGAGCCCGGCAGCCTGCAGGACAGCACCTACACCCGCGTGCGGCGGCAAGGTGACGCATTGGCGCTGGAACTGGTGCCGGTGGAGTTCAGCATCGTGCAGCCGGGCCAGTCGCTGATTGGCGACGCTGCGGGCGTGCCGCCAAAGCTGGCCGCCTGAGACCCCGCCCTGCACGGCCCACAGACCGACCCCACCCGCCCGACCCCGCCCCATGGAGACCCCTGCATGATCCCCATCGCCCGCGTGGCCGATGCGGCGCTCGAAGTGATGAAGCGCGCCGCCATCGACATCCCCGAGGACTTCAAGCGGGGCATCGAGGCCTCGCGCCGCGCCGAGACCGGCAAGCTGGCGCGCTTCGTCATCAAGGCCATGCAGGACAACTGGGACGCGGCCACGACGGACCGTCGCCCGATGTGCGCCGACACCGGCCTGCCGCGCTTCTACGTCAAGGTGGGCAACGAAGCGCGGGTGGAGGCCGGCTTCGTGGCGGTGGAGCGTGCGCTGCGCCAGGCCACGGCCGATGCCACGCAGCAGGTGCCGCTGCGGCCCAACCGCGTGCACCCGCTGTGGCGCACCGACCACAACAACAACGTGGGGCTGAATGCCCCGGAAGTGGAGTGGACCTTCGAGCCTGAGGCCGACTGGATCGACATCACCACGGTGCACAAGGGCGGCCTGTTCGGCACCGACTACCGCATGCTCTTCCCCGGCGACGGCATCGACGGCATCAAGCGCTTCGTGCTCGACACCCTGATCGCCTTCGGCAAGCGCGGCCTGGCCTGCCAGCCCGCCATCGTGGGTATCGGCCTGGGCGGCTCCAAGGACACCTGCATGCAACTCGGCAAGCAGGCTGCCTGCCTGCGCACCGTGGGCGACCGCAACCCGGATCCGGGCGTCGCGGCCCTGGAGCTGGAGTTGATGAAGCTCGGCAACTCCATCGGCATGGGCGCCATGGGCTTTGTGGGCTCGCAGATGGTGGTGGACTGCCACATCGAGTGCGGCTTCACCCACACGGGCGGCATGCCGGTGAGCGTGCACACCTTCTGCCTGTCCTCGCGCCGCGCCACGGCGCGCATCCACGCCGACGGGCGCATCGAGTACCGTGGCGACCCGCAGTGGTTCACGCCATACCTGCGCAGGGAGACCATCCAATGAGCACTGCCGGCCGGCCAAACCGCCCCAGCGCTCCCCTTCAACCCCGTGAACGGAACACCATCTGATGAGCGTTTCCCAGATCCGCTATCTCAACGTCGTCGAGCTCGGCCTGGGCGCCCTCGGCAAGCTCGCCAGCGCCTGCCAGGAGCATGGCATCCGCCGCCCGCTCATCGTCACCGACAAGGGCGTGCGCGCCGCCGGCCTGGTGGACAAGGCCCTGGCCACGCTGAGTGCGCTGGAGCACGTGGCGGTGTACGACGGCACCACCTCCAACCCCACCGAAGCTTCGGCGCGCGAAGCCTGTGCGCTGGCGCTGGCCGAGCGGTGTGACGGCCTCATCGCCGTGGGCGGCGGCTCGCCCATCGATTGCGCCAAGGCAGTGGCCATCCTGGTCACGCACGAAGGCCCGCTGGCGCGCTACGCCACCATCGAGGGCGGCTCGCCCCTGATCAGCTCCCGCGTGTGGTCCTTGATCGCCGTGCCCACCACCGCCGGCACCGGCAGCGAAGTGGCCCGCGGCGCCATCGTCATCGTGCAGGACGGGCGCAAGCTCGGCTTCCACTCCTGGCATCTCATGCCCAAGGTGGCGGTGCTCGACCCGGAACTGACGCTGGGCCTGCCCCCGCTGCTGACCGCGGCCACGGGCATGGACGCCATCGCACACTGCATGGAGTCCTTCATGGCGGCGGCCTTCAACCCGCCGGCCGACGGCATCGTGTTGGACGGGCTGGAGCGCGGCTGGTCGCACATCGAGCAAGCCACGCGAAACGGCCAGGACGTGCAGGCGCGCACGCAGATGCTCAGCGCCTCCATGCAAGGCGCGCTGGGCTTTCAGAAGGGGTTGGGCTGTGTGCACTCGCTCAGCCACAGCCTGGGCGGCGTGGACCCGCGGCTGCACCACGGCACGCTCAACGCGATGTTCCTGCCTGCGGTGATCAGCTTCAACGCGACGGCCGAGTCGGTGGTGCGGGATCGGCGGCTGCAGCGCATGGCGCAGGCCATGGGCCTGCCACCCCAGGCGAGCGCCGAGCAGGCGGCGCAAACCCTGGGGGCAGCCATCAAGGCCATGAACCAGCGGCTCGGCCTGCCCAGCGGCCTGGCGGCCATGGGTGTGGAGCGGTCCAGCTTCGAGCGCGTGATCGATGGCGCCATGGCTGACCACTGCCACAAGCTCAACCCGCGCCTGGCCTCGCGCGAGGACTACCGTCAGATGCTCGAGGCCTCGATGTGATGCACCCCGCCTCCACCCCGATTAACCCCGGAGCGATGTGACATGGCTTCACCTCAGCAGGACGATGACGACGGCGACATGAAGGTGTTCCGGCTCAACCTGCCAGCCCGGGCGGAGGACATCGCCCAGCTGGAGATTGGCGCGGCCGTGTACCTCACGGGCCTGGTCTACACCGCGCGCGAAGGGGTCTACAAGCGCGTGCTGGCTGATGGCCAGCCCCTGCCCGTGGCCGATCTGGCCGCGCTCAGCAACGCCAACTTCCACTGCTCGCCCGCCGCCGCCGAGGATGGCCAGGGCGGATACAACGTGGGCGCGGTGACGGCCACGGCCAGCTTTCGCTTCTCGCAGTGGATGGGCCCGTGGATCGACCAGACCGGCGCGCGCCTGATCATCGGCAAGGGCGGCATGCCCGCCGAGGATTACCTGAAGGTGTTGGCACCGCGCGGGGCCGTGTACCTGACCACCGTGGGCTACGGCACGGGCGCCCTGCTCGGCCGGGGCATCCAACGCGTGCGCGAGGTGCACTGGCTGGCTGAGCTGGGCATCGCGCAGGCCATGTGGGTGTTCGAGGTGAAGGACTTCGGCCCCTTCATCGTGGAAAGCGATGTGCACGGCAACTCGCTCTTCGCCCAGCATGGCGAGCAGATCAACGCCGGCATCGAGCAGCTCTACGCCGGCCTGAAAGCACCGGCGTTGCACCGCTACGGCGAGTCCAGCGACCGCCGTGACGAGGTGATGTGAGAGCGCATCGACCATGGTGATCGACTTCCGCCTGCGCCCTCCGCTGCACGGCTTTCTGCAGACCCTGATGTACGCCGCGGGCGAGCGCCGCGACGGCTTCACGCGCACCGTGGGTTTCGAGCCCTCGCTGGCCGCACAGCAGCAGGACATGGGCGCATTGCTGGCCGAGATGGACGCCGCGGGCGTGGACCGCGGCGTGGTGGTGGGCCGTCTGGCCGGTGCGCTCGGAAGCGTGTCCAACGAGGACGTGCAAGCCATCGTGGCCGCGCATGCGCCGCGCTTCTTCGGCGCCGCCTCCATCGACCCCAGCTCGCGCAAGGGCGCGTGCGAGACCATCACACGCTGCGTGGCGCAGGGGTTCAAGGCCATCAACATCGAGCCGGGCTCCTACCCCGTGCCGATGTTTGCCGATGACCGGCGTCTGTACCCGATCTATGCCCATTGCGAAGACCTGGGCGTGCCGGTGATCCTGATGGTGGGCGGCACGGCCGGTCCGGACCTGAGCTACTCCGACCCCATCCGCACCGACCGGGTGCTGGCCGACTTCCCCAAGCTCGACGTGGTGGTGGCGCACGGCGGCTGGCCCTGGGTAAACGAGATCTTGCACCTGGCCTTTCGCCGCCCTAACCTCTGGCTGTCCCCGGACATGTACTTCTCACGCATGCCGGGCTGGGAGGAGTACGTGAAGGCCGCCGATGGCTTCCTGGCCGACCGCACGCTCTACGCCAGTTCCTTTCCTTTCTGCCCCGTGAAGGACTACAAGACCTGGTTCGAGAGCCTGCCGATCCGGCCGCACAACCTCGACAAGATCATGGGTGGCAACGCCCGGCGGCTGTTGCGCCTGTGATGCCCCTGCACACGCGCTGAACCGATGCGATGAAGCCCACCACGCCCACAGGAACTTCGCCCGTCACGCGCACCGGCCAGGGCCTGATCACGGCCTTGATCAGCCTGGCCGTGATGTTGCTCGTCTGGTACGTGCTGACCAGCGGCACGGGCCTCATCTCGCCGGCGCGCTTTCCCACCCCGGCGGAGGTTGGGCAGGCCCTGCGGCAGATCACGCTGGACGGCTACAGCAACGGGCGCCTGCACGAACACGCGCTGCGCAGCATCGGCCTGGTCACCGTAGGCTTCGTCGTGGCCAGCAGCCTGGGCGTGGTGCTGGGCCTGGCCATGGGTGCGAACCGCCGTGTGGAGGCGCTGGTCAACCCGGTGTTCCTGCTGCTGCGCCCCATTCCTCCGCTGGCCTGGATTCCTCTGGCCATCGTGTGGCTGGGCCTGGGCAACGCGGCCAAGGTGATGGTGATCTTCGTCTCGGCCTTCGTGCCTTCGGTCATCAACAGCTACGCGGGCGTGCGCCAGATCGAGCGCCCCATCTTCGAGGCCGCCGCCATGCTGGACGCGCGAGGCTGGCGCTACTGGCGCGAAGTGCTCGTGCCTGGCGCACTGCCCAGCATCTTCACCGGGCTGCGCCTGTCGCTGCAGGCCTCGTGGACCACCCTGGTGGCCGCCGAGCTGGTGGGCGCCATCGCGGGCCTGGGCCAGATCCTGAACCAGGGTGCGCAGGACATCTACCCCGCCATGATCCTGGTGGGCATGATCAGCGTGGCGCTGTGCGGCTGGCTGATGACATTGGGCTTGGGCTGGGTGGAGCGGCGCGCCATGCCCTGGAGGGCGGACTGATGCTGCAGCCCAAGCTGGACCTGCGCCAGGCCGCGTGGCTGTCGGCCGCGGGCGCCGCCTTGTTCTTCGCCGTATGGACGTTAGCGGCCCTGGCGCAATTCACCTCTCGCGAGTTCCTGCCCACGCCCTGGGACGTGCTGCAGCGCATGGCGCGCCTGCTGGCGCAACCCTTTGCTGGCTACACCCTGCTGCAGCACCTGGCCTCGAGCTTCCAGCGCTTTGCCTCGGGCTTTGCGCTGGCCGTGCTGGTGGGCATTCCGCTGGGTCTGCTCATGGCCTGGTACCGCTGGGTGGACCGCATCGTCGCGCCCCTGTTCGAGGCGGTGCGCTTCGTGGCGCCCATCGCCTGGGTGCCCTTTGCCGCACTGTGGTTCGGCACGGGCATCGGCGGGCCGGTGCTGATCATCTTCATGGGCGCCTTCCCGCCCGTGCTCATCAACACCTACCGCGGTGCCAAGCACGTGGACCGCAAATACATCGAAGCCGCGCAGATGCTGGGCTGCAGCAGCTGGCGCGCCATGCGCGAGGTGCTGCTGCCGGCCTCGGTACCCTCCATCGTGGCAGGCCTGCGCATTTCGGCGGGCTTGGGCTGGCAGTCCCTGGTGGGCGCCGAGCTCATCGTGGCCTCCAGCGGCGTGGGCTACCTCATGGTCAAGGGGCAGGCCTCGCTGTCCACCGCCACCGTGATGAGCGGCATGATCGCCATTGGGGTGGTGGGTTTGCTCATCGACGTGGCGTTGCGGCGGCTGCAGCAGCACATCGAGACTCGACGGGGCCTCTGATGGCGACTCCAGGGAACTCCAGACATGGCTGACATCAAGTTCGAGGGCGTGCACCGCGTTTTTCGCCAGGGGGGCCAGGACTTCGTGGCGCTGCAGGACATCCACCTGCACGTGCAGGACCGCGAGTTCGTGGCCATCGTGGGCCCCTCGGGCTGCGGCAAGACCACCTGCCTGCGCATGGCCGCGGGCCTGGAACACCCCACTGCGGGGCGAGTGACGGTGGCGGGCGTGGAGGTGCGCGGGCCGGGCCCGGACCGGGCGGTTGTGTTCCAGCAGTTCGCACTGTTCCCCTGGAAGACCGTATGGGCCAATATCGAGTTCGGGTTGCGCTCGCTGGACCTCCCCACTGCGGAACGCACCAGCCGCATCGAGCACTACATCGAGCTCATGGGCTTGAAGGGCTACGAGCAGGCCTTCCCCCACCAGCTCTCAGGCGGCATGCAGCAGCGCGTGGCCATCGCCCGCGCCTACGTGCTCAACCCCAAGGTGCTGCTGATGGACGAGCCCTTCGGCGCCCTGGATGCGCAGACGCGCGTGGTCATGCAGGAGGAGCTGGTGCGCCTGGCGCGTCAGCACCCGCGCACCGTGCTCTTCATCACCCACTCGGTGGAGGAGGCGGTGTACCTGGCCGACCGCATCGTCGTCATGTCGCGCCGACCGGGCACGATCCGCGAGGTGATCGATGTCAAGTCCATCCGCGAGGCCGACCGCTGGGACCAGCACACCCGCATCGAGGACGTGATGGACCTGCCCTCCTTCGTTCACCTGCGCACCCACGTGTGGAAGCTCCTGCGAGACCAGCAGGGCGACACGGCGCATTGATCTTTCCCACCCGCTGAACGCACACCCGACAGCGTTTCCTTCCACAACAACTCACGGAGACATGACCATGAAGAACCGCATCCGCCTCGCCCTGGCCGCCCTGCCGCTGGCTTGCCTGCCCCTGGCCGGCCAGGCGCAGGCCCTCACCGAGATCAAGGTGAGCTACCAACCCGCGCTGTACTGGGCCCTGCCTTTCCACATCGCCACCGAAAAGGGCTGGTGGGCCGAGCTGGGCCTGAAGCCCGTGTTCAGCACCTTCCCTGCCGGGGTGCCGCAGATCGCCGCGGCCGCCTCCAAGAGTTGGGACGTCGGCGGCACCGGCTCGGTGCCGGCCGTGCTCGGGCATGTGCGCTTCGGCATCAAGACCATCGGCATCTCCAACGACGAGTCCGCCGGCAACGCCCTGGTGGCGCGCAAGGACGTGGCCGACCGGATCGCGCGCAACCCGGCCTCCATCAAGGGCCAGACCATCGTGCTGACGGCCAATTCCACCGGCGACTACGCGGTGCAGTCCTGCCTGAAGCGGTGGGGCCTGGCCAAGAGCGATGTCACCATCAAGAACATGGGCCAGGCGGAGATCATCTCGGCCATGTCGTCCAACAACGCCGACCTGGGCGGCCTGTGGGCGCCCAACATCTACACGATGGAAGAGAAGGCCGGGGCCAAGGTGCTGTGCAGCGGCAAGGACGCGGGCGCCATCGTGCCCAGCGCGCTGATCGTGCGCGGCGAGTTCGCTGAGCAGAACCCTGACGCTGTGGCGAAGTTCCTGGCCATCTACCTGCGCGGCTGGTCCTGGGCCACGGCCAACCGCCGCGAAGCGATCGACATGATGAAGAAGTTCTACGAGCAAGGCGGGGTCAGCATCAGCGAGGAGTCCATGCGCAAGGAGTTCGACACGCGGCCTACCTTCAACCTGGAGCAACAGCTGGCGCACATGAACCGTTCGGGGGGTACCTCCAGGATGGATGGCTGGTACGCCGAAATCGGCAACTTCATGAAGGCCTCTGGCACGCTGCCCAATGCACCGGCCCCGGCGGAATTCATCACCGATGCCTTCATGAAGCGCGTGCAGGCCGACGCCCGACTGCGCGAGTTTGCCAACCGGGGGAACTGAAGGCCCTGAGGCCGCGCCGGGCCCGCGGCTCGGCCTGAGCCTGTCCGATGGACGTCAAGACCCTCTACACGCTGACGGCCATCGCTGACCGCGGCAGCATGGCCAAGGCGGGCGACGCCATCGGGCTGTCGCTGTCGGCGGTGAGCATGCAGATGCGCGCGCTCGAGGACGAGCTGGGCATGCGCATCTTCGACCGCACGCGCCGCCCGCCTGTGCTCACCGACGCCGGGCTGGCGCTGACCCACCGCGCACGCGAACTGTTGGCGCACTGGGAGAGCATGAGCCAGGCGCTCAAGCGCGACGCCGCAGGCGGCCTGCTCAAGCTCGGCTCGGTGCACACCTGCGTCACGGGGGTGCTGCCGCTGGCGCTGGGGCGCCTGCAGCGCAAAGGCCACGCCATCGACATCCACCTGACCACGGGCCTCACGCACGACCTGGAGCGTGCCGTGGTCCACCGGCAGCTCGACGCGGCCATCGTCACCGAGCCCGAAGGCGCTCGGCCGGACCTGGAGTTCATGGCCTTTGCCGAGGAGCCCATGGTGGTCATCGTGCACCGTCAGACGCCAGGTGACGACGACCAGGCGGTGTTGGAGAGCACTCCCTACGTGCGCTTCAACCGCAGCGCCCGCGTGGGCACGCTGGTGCAGGCCGAGATGGAGCGGCGGCGCATTGCCGTGCAGTCCACGATGGAGATCGACAACCTCGAAGGCGTGGTGGCCATGGTGGCAGCGGGTCTGGGCGCATCGGTCGTGCCGGCGCGCGGGGTGGCCCACGAGTTCCCAGCCACCATCCGCACCCTGCCCTTCGGGCAGCCCCCGCTGATGCGCCGGCTGGGACTGCTGGTGCCGCGCGACAACCCGCGGGGCCACCTCTCACGGGTGTTGTTCGAGGCGCTCAAGGACTCGGCCGCCAAGCGGCCCACACGGCGGCGACGCTGAGCCCGGCTCTTGCCCATGGCCATCGACCCCGTCCTGGCATGGACGCTCACCGGCATCGCCTGCGCTTACGTGGTCTTCGGCATCACGGCCTTCGGCGCCTCCATGGTGGCGCTGCCCTTCCTGGTACAGGCGCTGCCGTTGACGCAGGCGGTGCCGCTGATGCTGCTGTGCGACCTGCTGGCCACACCGCTGGTGGGCCTGCCGAACCGGCACCGGGCCGACAAGGTGGAGTTGCGGCGGCTGCTGCCCACGCTGCTGCTGGGCGTGGCGCTGGGCTCCACCGTGCTGGCCCAAGCGCCCGCCCGCCCGCTGTTGTGGCTGCTGGGCGCATTCGTCATCGTGGTGGCCTCGCACGGGCTGCTCACGGTGCAACGCCTTCAGGTCAGCACCTCGCCCCTGTGGGCCGGGCCGGCGGGTCTGGTGGGCGGTATCTTCAGCGCGCTGTACGGGACGGGGGGCCCGATCTACACGATCTACCTCGCCCGGCGGCTGGGTGACTTCGAGCAGTTCCGGGCCACCACGGCCGTCCTCATCCTGACCAGTGCCGCCTGCCGACTGCTGGCTTTCCTGGTCGCTGGCCTGCTCGTCAGCCCGGCGGTGTGGCAGTTGGCGATGTGGGCCGTGCCCACGTGCCTGGCTGCGCTGTGGCTGGGCACGCGCCTGCGGCACCGCCTGCATGCACAGACCCTGCGCCGCGTGGTGCTGTGGCTGCTGCTGCTGGCCGGCGCGGGCGTGCTGTGGCGGGCCAGCCGCTTGTAAGCCCCAAGGGTGCGCGAGAAATCTTGGGGACGGCCAGGCACTTTGCCATGAGCGCCCAAGGTCCGGGCGTTGCCCGGGGCCGCTACTGGGCGCTGAGCTTGCGGGCTTTCACCACGCCAGACCAGCGCTCGAGCTCCACGTCCATCTGGCGGGCCAAGTCCGTGGGCGAACTGCCCACCGGCGTCATGCCCAGCGTGAACAGACGGTCCTTGATGGGCTGCTCGGCCAGCACGGCGGCGGTGTCGCGGTAGACCTTGGCCACCACGTCGGCCGGCGTGCCGGCAGGTGCGAGCAGGCCGAACCAGCCGCTGGCCTCGTAGCCTCGCACCCCGGCTTCGGCCACGGTGGGAATGTCCGGCAGGTTGGGGGAACGGGCGCCCGCGGTCACCGCCAGCGCCCGCAGCTTGCCCGGCGCAATGAGCGCCACGCCGCCGGCATAGTTGGACACCACCAACTCCAGTTGACCGCCCACCAGGTCGGTCAGCGCCGGCCCTTCACCCTTGTAGGGCACGTGCTGCATGTCGACTCCCGCCGCGGCGGCCAGCAGTTCGGCGGCCAGATGGGTCTGCGTGCCCATGCCGGCCGAGCCGAAGTTCAGGGCGCCCGGCCGGGCCCGCGCGGCAGCCACCAGGTCGGCCAGGGTGCGGTGCTTGGAACTGTCCGGCACCAGCACCAGCATGGGGCCCTGGGCGACATTGCTCACCGGCACCAGGTCGCGCCGGGTATCGAAGGGCATCTTGGCGTACAGGCTGGGGTTGATGGTGATGCTGCCCGAGGCCATCAGCAGGGTGTAGCCATCGGGCGCCGCCTTGGCCACCTCGGCCGAGCCCAGGTTGCCGCCCGCACCGGGCCGGTTGTCCACCACCACCGACTGGCCCCACAACTGCGACAGGCGCTGCGCCCACAGACGCGCCACCACGTCCGTGGCGCCGCCGGGGGCAAACGGCACCACCACCCTCACCGGCCGGGCCGGCCAGGCTGGCTGCGCCCAGGCGGGCGTAGCTGGCAGGGCGGCCAGGCCCGCCGCAACCGTGGTCATGCCAGCCAGCGAAGACAGGAAAGCTCGGCGATCGATCGTCATGTCGTGGGTCTCCTTGAAGCGAGTCTAGGAATCCGCCGTCATTGCAGCAAGACTCCTTTGGTCAAGATTTATTGAAGCAACGAAGTTGGTCTGCAACGGTTCCCGGGCGCGGGCGAGCCCGTGTGTGCGAGGCTTTGGCGCGCCTTCAGTCCACCTTGGCGCCGCTGAGTTCCACCACCTGCTTCCACTTCTGCAGATCGCGGCGCAGATAGGCCTGAAACTCCTCCTGGCCCAGGCCGACGATCTCGGTACCGTCGGCTTGCACCTTGTCGCGAAAGCCCGGCTCGGCCAGCAGCTTGCGGACCTCCTGGTCCAGGCGCCGGGCGGCCTCCACAGGCATGCGGGCCGGGGCGACGATGGCGAACCAGGAGACCACTTCGAAGCCCGGCACGGCGTCGGCCACGGGCGGCACCTCCGGCAGCGCCGGGTTGCGCCGCGGCCCGGTGACGGCCAGCGCCCGCACCCGGCCGGACTTGATGAGCGGCACGGCGGTGGACAGCGTGGGAAACCCGAACAGGGCCGCACCCCCGAGCACGGCGGTGATGATCTCCGGCGCGCCGCGGTAGGGCACGTGCACGACATCGACCTTGGCCATGGCCTTGAACAGTTCCGCACACAGGTGAGCACCGCTGCCATTGCCCCCGGAGGCGTAGTTGTACTTGCCCGGCTCGGCCTGCAGCACCTTGATCAGGTCAGCCACGGACTGCAAGGGTGCGTCGGGCTTGACGATCAGCGCATGTGGCATCGCGTAGGTCAGATGAACGGGCGTGAAGTCCTGCACTGGGTCGTAGGGCACGCGGCGGTACAGCGCCGGGTTGATCGACATGCTGCTCGTGCCCAGTCCGATGGTGTGGCCGTCCGCCGGCGCCTTGGCGATGGCATCCAGGCCGATGTTGCCGCCCGCACCGGCCTTGTTCTCGATGACCACCGGCTGCCCCAGGGCGCTGGCCAGGCGCTCGCCCAGGCCTCGGGCCAGCACGTCCGGGGCGCTGCCCGGGATGAAAGGCACGATCAGCTTGATGGGTTTGTTAGGCCAGGCGCCCTGCGCGTGGACCCACGCGCCAGGGCTCAGCGCTGCCAGACCCGCAGCCGCCGCCAGGCATTGACGGCGGTTGGGGTGCGGGCGTGCAGGACGCGGTGGGAAGGGCTCATCACGGTGCATCGGTTTCTCCTCCGGCCGCAGGGGCCTGCATCTTCAACGGTCGCGTTGCCACCCCCAGGGCGCAGGTCAATCGAAGGCGGGTGCCGTGCCCGGCGCCGGTGTGAAGCCCAGGTCACCGCGGGCCAGGGCCTGCTCGCGGCCACCAAAGCTGTCCAGCAGTTCTCGCTGGCGACGCTTGGCGCGGCGGTCCACCTCCTCGGGGTCCAGCCAGCGGCGCAGCTCGGCCTGACAGGTGGCCAGGATGGCGGCATGTTGGGTGTCACCGGCCAGGTCGCTCAGTTCTTCCGGGTCGCCGTCCAGGTGGAACAGTTGCGGCGGCTTGTCGACGTAGTGGCAGTACTTCCAGGGGCCGTGGCGCAGCATCGTGGCGCCTCCTGTGGAGCCGATGGCGTGGTACTCCGACAGCACGGGTCTGCTGGTGGTGCCACCTCTGGCCAGGTCCGCAAGATCGCAACCAGGGGCTCCTTGCAGCGCAGGCGCCCCCGCAGCCGCCAGGATGGTGGTGGCGCAGTCCACGTGGCTGACCGGCTCGGCGCTGATCTGGCCGGCCGGGATGCCAGGGCCGGCCAGGATCATCGGCACGCCGGCGGACTCCTCGTACATCGTGGACTTGCCCCACAGCCCGCGTGCGCCCAGGTTGTCGCCGTGATCGCTGGTGTACAGGACCAGGGTGCGCTCAGCCAGGCCATGGCCCTGCAGCGCGCCCAGGACCCGGCCCACCTGCTCGTCCATGGTGGACACCAGGCCGCTGTAACCCGCCACGGCACGCTTGACGTCGGCCTCGTCGTGGAAGTGGGCGTCGTAGTCCACCACACGAGCGTACTCGTCGGTGTAGGGGTGGCGCGGTCGGTCCGCGTGGGCATAGCGCTTGGGCTGCGGCAGATCCATCGCGTGGTAGTGGTCGTACCACTTCGCCGGCGCGGTCAGCGGGAAATGCGGGCACACCAGGGAGACGAAGAGCACCCAGGGCTTTTCCGGCGGTTCCTGCGCCGCGCGCGCCAGCCAGTCGCAGGCGGCGCTGGCGATCTGGTGGTCGTAGCGCGTGTAGGTTGAGTCCCCTGGCCCGGCGAGCTTGGCCATCTTCTCGCCCCCGCGGCGCACCGGGATCTGGTCGCGCACCAGCCCCTTGACGTCGCCGATGCCCTCGATCACGTGCATGGGCAGGATTTCCTGCGACCAGCCGTGGTCGTCACCGGGGCGGCCGCGGAAGTGCAATTTGCCAATCGACACCGCCTCGTGACCCGCCTCACGCAGCACGTGGTGCCAGCTGGGCACGCTGCCGTCGTAAGCGTCGGCGTTGTCCCAGAAGCCGATCTCATGCACATACCGCCCCGTGGCGAAGGCTGCACGTGCCGGCACACAGATGGGGCTGCAGGTGTACGCGCTGGTGAATCGCGTGCCGGCTGCAGCCAGCCGGTCAAGGTGGGGGGTTTGGATGAAGGGGTGGCCTGCACACCCGAGGAACTTCGGGTTGTGCTCGTCCGACATCAGCACCAGGACGTTCAGCGCAGGAGCCATTGGGGGCAGGCGTTGAGGAATATTCGGGCATCGTGGCACCGCCTGTCTGCCGAGGCAACTGGGACAGACCATGAGCAGGCGCCGGTAGCCGCCTGCGCGAATCTCAGCGCACGCGCACCGTCGAGCCTGTCCTGAATCGGCCCAGTGAAGAACTCCACACTTGGGACCCATCAGCCCTGTCCGCATTGGCAAAGCGCACCGAAAAGCGCGGGTCGCCCTCGGTGGCCGCAAAGATGTCGGGCACGCTCAGCCACACGTCATAGTCGCCAAGTTCAGCCTGCACAGGAACGGGCAGGGAGACGCGAAGCCGGCTGGAGAAAGAGGCCTGCGCCGGCAACTCCCGAAGGTCTCCTGCGGCGCCCGACAAGGTCGCACCGGTGTCGCGGTGGCGCAGCGTCACCACCAGGCGGCGCGGTGTGAAGAAGCGGGCCCAGCCCACGTTGCGCAGGTCGATGCCGACTTCCAGGCTGGCGCCGCGGGCCACCTCGGCGGCATGGGTCACGGCGTCCAGCTGCAGCCGGTAGCCCATGAAGGCCGACACCTGGGCCAGGCAGCCCTGCGCCTTCCAGCCGGCGATCACTTCGGGCGCGTAGTCGGCGTTCAACCACGCAAGGTGGTACTGCCGGCCCTCGGCCAAGATGTCGGCGCAGTTGTCGCGCAGGGGCAGCTCAGCCTCCACGCAGGTCTCGCCGCCAAAGGCGGCCCGCTCTGACAAGGCCTGTACGTACTCGCGCTGCCCCCACTCGGTGTAGGTGCCGGAGTCGCTCGGCCCTGCCAGAAAGCAGTCGTTGTGCAGGCCCAGACGCCGCTGCTGCAGGGGGTCCGGATACCAGCGCATCAGGTCGGCGGGGAAGCGAATGCCGATCTGGGTGGTCTCGGGCACGTTCTCCAGCAGGGCGTCGCGCACAAACAGGCGGTTGGCCTCTGCGGCAGCGCAAGCGGGCGTGCCAGGCTCGGCGGTGCAACTGTGGCCCGACAGGGAGGAATGCCATTCGCCCCAGGCCCCGATGAAGCCCGCGCGCATGAAAGGGATCACCGCCGCGTGCGCGGCGAGCACCGGCTTGAGCTGCTGCAGGTGGCCGCGGATGCGCTGGACGGCGGCGTCCCGCCCCTGCTCGCTGAAGTCGTAGTTGAACAGCAGGGTCACCTTCATGCCGGACGACCGCACCTGGGTCAGCCGCTGGTCCAGCGTGGTGAGCACCCAAGCCGGCAGGTCGCTGTCACGCCAGTCATCAAGCTGCACGCGGGCCATGAGCAGGCGCCGGCCCGCGGATCTGGCTGCACGCAGGGCGGCAGCGTCCCAGGCAAACAGGAAGTCCACACCGCCGGCGGAGTAGAAGCCTCGCTCGGGGTTCGGGATGTCTGCCTCAGACGGCAAGAAGGTGACCACCTGTCGATCAGGCGGATCGAGATCGCGGCCCCCAGTCCCTGCGGCCTGGACTGCTTTCAGGATCAGCTGCGTGAGCTCGGCCTCGTTCACGCTCGAGTCCTGGGTCACCGGCTGCACCACGGCCCTCAGTTGCACAGGGTCCAGGGTGTCGACCTGCATGGTCTCTGTGAAATGCCTGGCATACAGCACCTGCAGGGCCAGCTTCTTGGCTGCAGCACCCCACTTGGGGTCACTCTGAGGCATCCCAGCCAGATTGCGCAGTGTGGCCAGGATGACCTCGCTGCGGGTCCAGCCGATGGGTGGAGACAGCGCAGCCACGATATCGGCTGCAGCCTCGGCCCTCGTTGCTTCGGTGGCGCTGGACCCCACGACGGCGTCCACCAGCTTCCGAGCGAACTCTTGAGGCGTCAGGGTCAGCGGGTAGGTGTCGAGAAACTGCGGCTTGGTGGTGAAGATGTCCAGGATCTGGTGCGTCGACAAGCCGGCTGCCACCGACTCCAGCATCTGGTTCATGTAGGTGACACCGGGTGCGGCGCCGAAGGCGACAACAAAGATGCGGTACAGCTCGTCTCGGTCGGCGGTCGTTGAGGTGGTAACCACCTCCAGCTTGCCCCGCCGCTGGCCTTCGTTACCGTGCCCTGCGCCACAGGCCGCCAACAGCAGCGCCAGGCCCAGCAAGCCGAGACCTTGTGCCCAACGCTCAAGGACTGTCCGCAGAGTTGGCGGCTTGTGCTGGGTTCGCGTCGTGGCTGGAAAAGTGGGTGGAAGAGTGGGGCGCATGGACCTGCCGGGTCAGGCAAGTGGCCGATGCTGCCCGCGCGCCGTGGCGGCGCCCGTGCCCATTCGCAACCCTCTCGCTGGAGGTGTCACTCCAGGTGCCGCCTTGTGTGCGGGGCGTCAAACCCGGCCGGCAGAAGCCCCTGTGCCCACGGCCAGCGCTGCTGCCTGCAATGCCGGCAACCCGCTGCGCGCGTTGGCCTGACGGGCCAGTTCGCGCTCTGTGGCGTTGGCGTGCTGCGCGTCCCACTGCAGCAAACGTGGCGTCATCCAGCGGTGCCACAGGGGCGGCAACAGGGCCACCAGGATGGTGCCGAGGTAGCCGCCCAGCATCTGTGGCGCCTGGGGCATGGGCTGCAGGGCATGAAAGGGCACTGAGCCCCGCGCATGGTGGTGCGAGTGGCGCGTGAGGTTGAACAGCGTCCAGCAGCTGAGCAGGCGGTTGGTGTTCCAGCTGTGGCGCGGCTGCACGGGCTCGGTCGGGTCACGCACCAGGCCGTAGTGCTCCATGTAGTTCACCACCTCCAGCAGGGCCTTGCCCCACAGGCCCGACAGCACGAAGAACACCACCGCCTGCGCCCCGCCCATCGCCCAAGCTGCGGCCACCAACGCAGCGCTCATCAGGGCGCCCGTGATCATGGCGTTGTGGTGTGACCACGTGGAGTGCCCACGCCGGCGCAGGCGCGCACACTCGATGTGCCAGGCGCTGCGGTAGCCCTGCCAGGTGGACAGCACGATGTGTGCCCAGGCACTGCGCCCGCGCGGCGCAGTGGCCGGGTCGGCCGGCGTGCCCACGCTGCGGTGGTGGCCGTGTACGTGCTCGATGGCAAAGGCGGTGTCGAAGCTGAAGGCCAGGAGCCAGCGGCCTACGGCCATGGAGATCGGGTCCCAGGCGCGGTGGATGAGCTCGTGCGCGGTGATGGTGCCGATCATGCCGATCATCAGACCGGTCAAGAGCACGGCCGAGACACGGTGGCTGAAGCCCGTGGCCTCGCGCGCGGCCAGGGCGTCGTAGCCGGTGAGCGCCTGCACCGCAGCGCCAAAGCCCAGCGGGTCCCCGGGGCTGGCGCTCCACACCGCGATGAAGACGATGGCCGCCAGCAGCGGCAGCGCCATCCACAGCTGCGCCGTCAGCCACCCAGGGCGGGTGAAGTGCGGGCTGGAAAGGTCGTCACCCACCACCGCGTCACCCACGACATAGGCCACCACCACACCGACCAGCGCCACGGTGATCCACACGCCGCCCGCAACCAGGGCCACAGCCATGAGCAGCCCCACTGCATGGAACAGCACGTAACGCAGATAGGTCAGCAGGCCCGCAGGCTGGGTTGAAACCATCGCCAGAGTGTGCACGAGCCCGTGCGCGCCGTGAACAGATCCTGTGGGGGGTGCAGGGTTTCAGCTGCCAGCGCGCTGCCGGGCGTACTCAATGAACCAGTCCACCGCCGCTGCGTTGGCCATGGCATCGCGGTTCATCACCTTGGCCGGGTCGGCGCCGAGCAGCAGCTTCTTGACTGGCAGCTCCATCTTCTTTCCCGACAGGGTGCGCGGGATGGCGGTCACCTGCAGGGTCTGGCTGGGCACATACCGCGGCCCCAGACCCTGGCGGATGGCGCCGTGGATGCGCGCGATGAGCGCGTCGTCCAGTGCCAGGCCCTCGCGCAGCACCACGAACAGCGGCATGAAGCTCTCGCGACCCAGGTACTCCAGGTCCACCACCAGGCTGTCCAGCACTTCAGGCTGGGCCTCCACCACGCGGTAGAGCTCGGCCGTGCCCATGCGCACGCCCTGGCGGTTGATGGTGGCGTCGCTGCGGCCGTAGATGATGGCGCCGTGCGCCACGGGGCTGGGGCCGAAGGGGCTGGGGATGAGGCGCCGACCTTCGGAGTCTGCGGTGCCCGTGGCTGCCGGAAGGCCAGTAGGTTCAGCGGCCGCTGGAGCCGGCGCTGGGCCCATGTCACTTGCAGAGCGCGGCGTGATGCGGATCCAGTCCCCGTGCCGCCACACGCCGGGGTACATGT